>CAIVGK010000001.1 GCA_903905475.1 uncultured Burkholderiales bacterium
ACCCGGCCGACCGAGTGCCCCAGCCGCAGCATGAGGTCCGGCGTGATGGGGCTTTGACCGACCGTACCGCGAATGCCATCCGTCCCAAAAAGCATTCTGCTCATGGTTGATTTGTCTCTGGGTTAGTTTGAGTGGGCTGCCAGAAAGCCGGCGGCCAGCAGGATTTTCAGCGCGTCAACGGTCGCGGCGACATCGTGCACGCGCACGATACTGGCTCCGTTGAGCACCGACGCCATGGCCGCCGAAAGACTCGCTGCCAATCGCTCATCGGCGTTGCGACCGGTGATGGCTCCGAGCGTCGATTTCCGAGACCATCCGGTCAGCAGCGGGCGACCCATGCTGAGCAACTCCCGTTGCCGTCGCAGCAAGTCCAGGTTGTGCGTGACGCTCTTTCCGAAGCCGATTCCGGGGTCGAGAACGATGCGTTCTGATCGAACCCCAGCAGCCTCAAGCGCCTCGACCCTGGAAGCCAGCGCGTTCTTGACCTCCACCACGACGTCGTCGTACACGGCCAAAGACTGCATCGATGCCGGATCGCCTCGCATGTGCATCAAACACACCCCGCACTGGGGATGAGAGGCAACGACCTCCACGGCTCCCGGCGCTTGCAGCGAGTTGATGTCGTTCACGATGTCGACGCCCAAGGCGAGCGCCTCGAACATCAGCGCTGGCTTGGTGGTGTCGAGCGAGACCGCACAGCCCATCGTCAGGGCGGCCTCTAGCACGGGCAGCACCCGGCGCCGTTCGGTCTCGAGGGGCACCGGCTGTGCACCGGGGCGACTGGACTCTCCGCCGATATCGAGGATGTCGGCGCCTTCGTCGATCAGACGCCGGCAGTGCTCGATGGCCGCGTTCGTTTGCGCAAACGACCCACCATCCGAGAACGAGTCTGGCGTGACGTTGACGATCCCCATCACCCTCGGGGTGATCAGATCGATTCGATGGCGTGTCGTCTGCCAGAACATGAATGCGCCCCCATCGCCGACGAAGTGACATGGAAACGGGGCCGAAGCCCCGTCCATCTCGATCAGAAAGCCACGTTCAAGCCACCGCTGGCGTGCTGTCTGTGGTCACAGGAGGGGTCGGACCACTGGGCCGGTTGGACGGTCCCGTCCAGTCCTTCGGCGCCCGAGGGACATCGCCCTTCATGATGTCGTCGATCTGGTCGCTGTCGATGGTTTCCCATTCCAGCAGGGCCTTTGCCAGCGCATGCATCTTGTCCTGGTTGCCTTCGATGTGCTTGCGTGCAATCGCATATTGCTCATCAATGATGCGACGGATGACCCCGTCGACCTTTTGCATCGTCTGCTCAGACACGTTGACCTGCTTCGTCACGGAGCGGCCCAGGAAGACCTCACCCTCGTTCTCGGCGTAGACCATGGGACCCAACTCGTCGCTCATGCCGTAACGGGTGACCATGTCCCGGGCGATTTGCGTCGCACGCTCGAAATCGTTGCTGGCGCCCGTGGTCATCTGGTGCATGAAAACCTCTTCGGCGATGCGGCCACCAAACAGGACGGAAATGGTCGAAAGCATCCGTTCCTTGTCGAGGCTGTAGCGATCACCTTCCGGCAGTTGCATCGTCACGCCCAGAGCCCTGCCACGCGGGATGACTGTCACCTTGTGGACCGGGTCGGTCTTGGGCATCAGCTTGGCGACCAGCGCATGACCCGACTCGTGATACGCGGTGTTCCTGCGCTCCTCCTCCGGCATGATCATCGACTTGCGCTCGGGGCCCATCATGATCTTGTCCTTGGCCTTCTCGAAGTCGACCATCTCCACCACCCGGCCAGCTCGGCGCGCAGCGAACAGCGCCGCCTCGTTGACCAGATTGGCCAGATCTGCACCCGAGAAACCAGGCGTTCCACGCGCCAGGATGTCGGCGCGAATGTCTTGCCCCACAGGAACCTTGCGCATGTGCACGTTCAGGATCTGTTCGCGCCCGCGAACATCGGGCAGCGTCACATAGACCTGCCGGTCGAAGCGGCCGGGACGCAGCAAGGCGGGATCCAGGATGTCTGGCCGATTGGTTGCCGCCATCACGATGACGCCCAGATTGGTTTCGAAACCGTCCATCTCGACCAACATCTGGTTCAGGGTTTGCTCGCGCTCGTCATTGCCACCGCCCAAGCCCGCACCGCGATGACGCCCGACCGCGTCAATTTCATCCACGAAGATGATGCAAGGCGCGCTCTTCTTGGCTTGCTCGAACATGTCGCGCACGCGGGCGGCGCCAACACCGACGAACATTTCAACGAAGTCCGAACCTGAAATGCTGAAGAACGGCACTTTCGCCTCGCCGGCGATGGCCTTGGCCAGCAGCGTCTTGCCGGTTCCCGGAGGGCCAACCAGCAACACGCCTCGTGGGATGCGCCCGCCCAACTTCTGGAACCGCTGCGGATCCTTCAGGAAGTCGACCAGTTCTTTCACCTCTTCCTTGGCCTCATCGCAACCCGCGACGTCAGCGAAGGTGGTGGTGTTGTTGGCCTCATCGAGCATGCGGGCCTTGGACTTCCCGAAGCTGAACGCACCGCCCTTGCCCCCGCCTTGCATCTGGCGCATGAAGTAGATCCACACGCCAATCAACAAAAGCATGGGTCCCCACGAGACCAGAATGTTCATCAGCAGCGAAGGCTCTTCGCGCGGCTTGACATCGAACTTCACCCCGTTGCTGATGAGGTCACCGACCAAGCCGCGATCAAGGTAGGTCGCCGTGCTGCGCAGACGCTTGTCGTCATTGGTCGTCGCAATGATCTCGGTGCCCGATGGCCCCTCCTGCAAAGTCACGGCCTTGACCCGCTTGCTGCGAACCTCCTCGAGAAAATCCGAGTATCCGATCTGGCTGCCTGAGGCCGCGCTGCGATCAAACTGCTTGAAAACCGTGAAAAGCACCAGGGCGATCACAAGCCAAACAGCCACCTTCGAGAACCATTGATTGTTCACCGCAGCTCCAATTGTTTATTCCGACAAACCAGCCGTCGACCGGGAGGCGACGCATCTGTCATATGGGATCAAGTTTATGCGACACAAGCCCCTGAGAACCTGTAAACCATGCCAGCCCCAAGGCGTTCGATCACATGACAACAGCCCTCCATCAGCCGCCCGGCCGATCGGACTTCTTGAGACCGACGGCGACCAGAAAAGTTTCTGACGATTTGTCCCTGGAGGCCTTCGGCTTGATGGGCTTGACCGAGCGAAATCTCGACTTGAGGAGGTCCACCAACTGGCTGTAGTTGCCGCTGTGGAACACCTTGCACACCAATGTGCCGTTTTCGACCAAATGACGGGTGGCAAATTCGACCGCCAGTTCAACCAGATGCTCCACCCTGGCCGAGTCGGAACTGGCGATGCCCGACAAATTGGGCGCCAAGTCGGAGATCACCACATCGACGGGTCGGCCGGTGACCGTCAACTCCAGTTGCTGAAGAACCTCCTCATCGCGAAAGTCGCCCTGGATGAAGACCACCCCCTCAATGGGCTCGAATTCAAGGATATCGAGGGCGATGATGGTGCCATTCAGCGGCCCCAGGGCCGCACCGACCACGTCGGACACCTTCGATGAAAGCCGGCGGCGCACATACTGGCTCCAGGCCCCCGGAGCCGCGCCCAGGTCGACGACCACCTGACCTGGCTTGAACAAGCCGAGCGTCTCGTCGATCTCCTTCAACTTGTAGGCGGCCCGGGCTCGAAAACCCTCCTTCTTGGCCAGCTTGACGTAGGTGTCGTTCAGGTGATCGAGCAACCACGCCTTGTTGATCTTCTTGCTTTTGGATTTGACCTTCATGCTGCAACGATAATGGAGGGATGCCAGCCATCTCCCTCACTTCGCACCAGCGGAAAGAAAAGCGCTCCGAGGCTCACCACCTCGATCCTGTGGTACTGATCGGCGGCGACGGGCTCACGCCCGCCGTGATCCGGGAGACCGACGCAGCGCTCAACGCGCACGGGTTGATCAAGGTCAGGGTTTTCTCGGATGAACGTGCCTCGCGCGAACTCATGCTGGCCACCCTGTCCGACCAACTCGATGCAGCCCCCATTCAGCACATCGGAAAATTGCTGGTGTTGTGGCGTCCGATTCCGCCCAAGGAAAAGGTCGAGCGTGAAGATCGAAAGCCCGGCCCCAAGGTCGTGAAGCTTCTAAAGTTCTCGAAAAGTGGCAACCACCGGCCCCAGGTCAAGAAGATCCGGGTGTTGGGCAATGAGCGACTGGCCGCGGGCGGCGAGATCAAGCGAGCCCGCAAGCGTGTGGTGAGCGTCAAGCGCAAGGTTCTGGACTGAGAGACCCGCTGGTGCGCCTGCTGCCGCGGCGGCAGGCGACCTCGTCTGAAGTCAGGCCGAGGTCAATCGCCAGGCCAGCGCCAGCACCAAGACGGCCTTCAGCGCGAAGAACGCAGCCGACAACCCGTGCAGGGCGCCGAAAGACAAGACGCCCTCCCCGGCTCGCGCCGCGGCCATCAAGGGCTGCAACACGAAGTACCCGGTGATCGTGAAAAACAGGCTGCCCAGAACGAGCAGCAAGTTCGTGTCGATGCTCCCTTTGGGGGTCAACCGACGCAAAGCCAACAGCAACACGACCGCGATCGCCAGACTGGCGTGAGCCTCGATGGCGAACATCCGGGCCGCGCTGCGGCCCGCGATTTCCAGCGGCGCAACGGCAAAGCCAGCTGGCGCACCGACCACACCCACCCCGAGGAGCATTCCGCACCAAAGGCCGGCGAGGCAGGTGGCAGCGCGTTTCAGCATGGGCATGACACCGAATCAGCAGTAGCGAACGGCCATGACCTCGTAACTCTTGACCCCACCAGGCGCTTGCACCTCGGCAATGTCGCCGACTTGCTTGCCGATCAGGGCGCGCGCGATCGGGGAGCTGATGGACACCAGACTCAGTTTGATGTCGGCTTCATCGTCACCCACGATCTGGTAGGTCACGCTGACGCCGCTGCTCTCGTCTTCCAGATCAACCGTGGACCCGAAGACCACGCGCCCTTCGGCGTCGAGGGTCGACGGGTCGATGATCTTGGCCGCGGCCAACTTGCTTTCGATTTCGAGAATTCGCCCCTCGATGAAGCCTTGCTTGTCCTTCGCGGCCTCGTATTCGGCGTTCTCGGACAGGTCGCCCTGAGCGCGTGCCTCGGCGATGGCCTGGATCACGGCATGTCGCTCGACCGTCTTCAAGCGCTGAAGCTCTTCCTTGAGTTTTTCGGCGCCGCGCTTGGTGAGGGGAATGGTCTGCATGATGAATACCCAAGACAAAAATGAAGCCGCCGCCAGAAGATCCAGCGGCGGCCGAAAGACAAAAACCCAACCGTCAAAATCAGTTTAGTTCAACTCGGTGTGCAGTTCCTGCAGCGGCCTGACCACCAGATCGGCCTGGTGTTTCATGCCCTCGACAGCCGCCTCGCAACCGGCCATGCTGGTGTAGTAGGTCACCCGATGGGCCAGCGCCGCCTGCCGGATGTGGCGCGAATCAGCGATCGCGGTGCGCGTTTCATCGACGGTGGTGAACACCAGCTGAATCTCACCCGCCTTGACCATGTCGACGATGTGTGGCCGGCCATCCTTGACCTTGTTGACCACCTTGACCGCCACGCCACCGGCAGCAATCGCCGCAGCCGTTCCCTTGGTCGCAACGATGAGGAACCCGAGACCCTGCAAATCGCGAGCGACCTCGACCGCCCGCAACTTGTCGCCGTTCTTGACGGTGATGCACACCGTGCCGCGACTCGGCAGGCGCGAACCGGCGCCCAGCTGGCTCTTGAGCATGGCCTCGCCAAAACTGCGACCCACGCCCATCACTTCGCCGGTGGAGCGCATTTCAGGGCCAAGAATGGGATCCACACCCGGAAACTTGTTGAACGGAAACACCGCTTCCTTGACGCTGAAATAAGGCGGAACCACCTCGGCCGGAACGCGACCATTGGCGCGCCGCTGATCGGCCAGCTTGAGCCCGACCATGCAGCGCGCGGCGATCTTGGCCAGTTGCAATCCGGTGGCTTTCGACACGAAGGGCACGGTGCGCGATGCGCGCGGGTTGACCTCGAGCACGTAGACCACCGCGTTCGCGCCCTCGCCCTGAATGGCGAACTGCACGTTCATCAGCCCTTTGACCTTCAAGGCGCGGGCCATCACCATCGTCTGCCGACGCAACTCGTCTTGCAGCGCGGCTGGCAAGGAATACGGCGGCAACGAGCAAGCCGAGTCGCCCGAGTGGATGCCAGCTTGTTCGACGTGCTCCATGATGCCGCCGATCATCACGCCGGACGGGTCGTCGCTGCCATCGGCGATGCAATCGACATCGACCTCGATCGCGTCATCGAGGAAGCGGTCCAGCAGCACGGGTGACTTCTCGCTGACCTTGACCGCCTCTCGCATGTAGCGCTCGAGGTCCTTGTCACCGTGGACGATTTCCATCGCACGGCCACCCAGCACATAGCTCGGACGCACCACCAGCGGATAGCCGATTTCCTGTGCCAGACGCAGGGCCGATTCTTCGGTGCGCGCGGTGCGGTTTGGCGGCTGCCGCAAGCCCAGTTCGTTGAGCAGCTTCTGGAAGCGCTCGCGGTCCTCGGCGATGTCGATGCTGTCCGGCGAGGTGCCAACAATCGGAACGCCTGCACGCTCCAGGTCGAGGGCGAGCTTCAAAGGCGTCTGGCCACCGTACTGGACGATCACGCCGACGGGCTTTTCCTTGGCCACGATCTCAAGCACGTCTTCCAGCGTCACCGGCTCGAAGTACAGGCGATCGGAGGTGTCGTAATCGGTCGACACGGTCTCCGGGTTGCAGTTGACCATGATGGTCTCGTAGCCGTCTTCGCGCATCGCCAGCGCCGCGTGAACGCAGCAGTAGTCGAACTCGATGCCCTGGCCGATGCGGTTCGGTCCGCCACCGAGCACCATGATCTTCTTGCGATCGGTCGGCTCGGCCTCGCACTCTTCGTCGTAGGTCGAGTAGAGATAAGCGGTCTGCGTCGAGAACTCGGCCGCGCAGGTGTCCACCCGCTTGTAAACCGGGCGCACGTTCAACGCGTGACGACGGGCCCGCACCTCGTGCTGGTTGGTGCCCAGCAGCTTGGCGATGCGGCGGTCAGAGAACCCCTTGCGCTTGAGATGACGCAGCTCATCGGCGCTCAACGCCTCGAGCGTGCGCGAGGTCAGCGACTGCTCGATCTGGATGAGTTGCTCGATCTGCGCAAGGAACCACGGGTCGATCGCGGTTTCCTCGAACACCTCGTCAAGACTCATGCCGATGCGAAATGCGTCGCCCACGTAGAGGATGCGCTCGGGTCCGGCCTCGCCGATTTCCTCGACGATTTCATCGCGGTCGGTGCTGCGCTCGCTCAATCCGTCGATACCGGTCTCGAGGCCGCGCAGCGCCTTCTGGAAGCTTTCCTGGAAAGTGCGGCCCATCGCCATCACCTCGCCCACCGACTTCATTTGCGTCGTCAGGTGGGAGTCGGCCGCAGGAAACTTTTCAAACGCAAAACGCGGGATCTTGGTCACCACGTAATCGATGCTTGGCTCGAAACTCGCCGGGGTCGCGCCGCCGGTGATGTCGTTGCGCAACTCGTCGAGCGTGTAGCCCACCGCCAGCTTGGCGGCGACCTTGGCAATCGGGAAACCGGTGGCCTTGGACGCCAACGCCGAACTGCGCGAGACCCGCGGGTTCATCTCGCTGACGACCATGCGGCCGTCCGCCGGGTTGATCGCGAACTGCACGTTGGACCCACCCGTGTCGACACCGATCTCTCGCAGGATCGCGATGCTGGCGTTGCGCAGCAGCTGGTATTCCTTGTCGGTCAGGGTCTGCGCCGGGGCCACGGTGATGCTGTCACCGGTGTGGATGCCCATCGGGTCGAGGTTCTCGATCGAGCAGACGATGATGCAGTTGTC
>CAIVGK010000002.1 GCA_903905475.1 uncultured Burkholderiales bacterium
CTGGCGATGCCGTTTGCCAGCCTCGGGCTGGTGCCCGAGTTCGCCTCCAGCCTGATCATTCCGCAGCTGATGGGCCAGGTCCGGGCCACTGAGAAGCTGCTGCTGGGCGACCCGTTCACCGCCGAAGAAGCGGTGGAGATGCGCATCGCCAACGCCGTGCTGCCCGCCGGCGAGGTGCTGCGCCACGCCCGCCGCATGGCCGAGCGCTTCAACACGTTGCCACCCGGCGCGGTGCGCGACAGCAAGCGGCTGATGCGCCGTGCCAGCGTCGAGCGCGTGCTGGAGGCCATCGAGGCCGAAGCCATCATCTTCGGCCAGCGCCTGTCCAGCCCCGAAGCCACCGAGGCCTTCAGCGCGTTCTTTCAAAAGCGCAAGCCGGATTTCTCGGCGTTCGAGTAGCGAACAAAGTTGAGGCGCGGCTTTTTGCCGTGCCGGTGGCAAATGTTGATTGCGGTCAACGTGACGGGTTGATCCGCGCTGAGACCCACGCTTTTTTGGATAACGCAGGCTTTTCAATCAGGTGCCAAGAAGCCATGCCGCAAACCAGGGTGGCAATGATCGAAGCTGCCATCAGCGGGCCTGTGCCAATTCCCGGGAATGCGTTCACCAACAGTTGCTGTACCAGGAACCCGTAGATGTAGACGCCATACGAGTAATCGCCAAGTCTGTTGAAGGCAAGCAATGGAGTCGCACGGGCATAAGCGGCAAACAACACCAGATAGCCGACGGCGGCGGAGTACACGACGTAAAACACGTCGCGCTGCACCGAGGCGATCGTCAACGCCAAAGCCAGCACGCAGGCCGTAACTCCACTCAGCTTGATCTTGCCCCGCAGAACATAAAAAGATGCGCCGGTGAAGAAGGCGAACGCAAGACGGGGCCACTGGTAATGCCAGCCGGTCAGACGGCTGTAAACGGTCAGGACGGCGGCGACAAAGCAGCTCAACAGGATCAGACGGCTCACCCAAGGAACACGCCGATTCCAAATCAAGCCGGCCAGAATCCAGTAAGTACACAGGCAGGCATACAGCCAGACTTCGTGGTACAGGGTCCAGAGAGAGCTATTCACAAGACGCGCCATAGCGTTATGTTCGAACACTCCGGGTAGCGTGGGTGCCATGCCACTGACTATCGAGGCGTTCTTGATGACGTAACGCCATGTCTCATGCGATCGGGCGAAGTCCCCAAGATTTAGCGTCGTCAGGGTGGGCCCGACGAGCACAACAGTGATGGCGAGCACCACCCACAGCGCTGGAAGAATTCGCAAGGCACGCGCTGCTGCAAACTCAAGAAGGTTCTGTCGAGAAAACAAACTGTGGCAGACCAGAAATCCGCTGGTGACGAAAAAGACGTCGACCGCGATGCTGCCCGGCGTCATGCCATAGGTTGTCCACAGCGGTTGGTTTTCTCTGTGTCCGGAAGACAGGGCAAAGCTGTGCGTCACGAGGACGGCAAGCGCAGCCACAAATCGGATCAGGTTGAAGTGGTTGTCTCGGCCCCCCATGCGGTCTTCAATCGTCACGCGCTGCTTCTCCACGGGCATCAGCACCCAAGTCCACCACCACCGCCCGCGGCCGGCCGTCGGCGTCGATGGCGACATAGGTCAGGCTGGCCTCGGTGACCTTGACCACTTCGGGGGTCGCCGGGTTGCGCTCGGCGTACACCTCGACGTGCACCGTGATCGAGGTGGTGCCGATGCGCTCGATGCGCGAATAAAAACTCAGCAGGTCGCCCACGCTGACCGGCTGCTTGAAGGTGAAGTGGTTGACGGCCACCGTGGTGACGCGGCCGCGGGCGATGCGCACGGGCTGCACCGCGCCGGCGATGTCGACCTGGGCCATGATCCAGCCGCCGAAGATGCCGCCAATCGGGTTGGTGTCGGCCGGCATCGGCATCATGCGCAGCACCAGGCTGGCGTCGGGGTGCAGGCCGGCGGGCGCCTTCAGGCGCGAGCGTTCGATGACCGAAGCGGGCACCGCGGCGGGCGTCGAGTGACCATCGCCAGGCGTCTCGGGGCGTTTCAGGTTCTCGTGCATATTGCGTGACCTCCTTCGGTGTGGGGTCGAATCATTCTTTCACGGCCAGTCTTTCCGTCAGCGATCCATGCGTCCCACCTCAATGAGTGCTCCCTCCGCCGACGCGACCACACCGGCCGCCCCGCGATCCGACTGGTCGACGATCAAGAAGCTGCTGCCCTACGTGTGGCAATGGCGCTACCGGGTGGGGCTGGCGCTGGCGTTTTTGATTGCGGCCAAGGTGGCCAACATCGGCGTGCCGCTGCTGCTCAAA
>CAIVGK010000003.1 GCA_903905475.1 uncultured Burkholderiales bacterium
CCTGCGGCCGTGAGCGCTTCGTTTGCCGAGTCGCGCGCCGCGAGCACGCCGGTGAAGTCGGCTTCCGTGACCCCTTCGGCCGCAGCATCCACGCCGCGGTTCATCGTGCAGGTGGGGGCCTTCGCTGACCCGGCGTCGGCCCAGACGGTTCGCCTCAAGATGGAAAAGCTGGGCCTCAAGACCTATGCACAGACCGCCGAGACCAAGGACGGCAAGCGCATCCGGGTGAGGCTCGGGCCCTTCGCCAGCCGTGCAGAAGCTGACAAGGCCGCAGCGCGTGCGCGCGATGCGGGCGTGGCCTCGGTCGTCCTCACGCTTTGAGCGGCATGGACCGAGCCGCGCGCGCGCCCGCGCGCGACGCATGAAGGGGCCCGATGACAAACGCGTGGAACGGCTTCGATCTCGCCATGCTCGTGGTGGTCCTGCTGTCCACCCTCGTCGGGGCGTGGCGCGGCGTGGTGTTCGAGTTGATGTCATTGCTGGGCTGGTTCGCCGCTTATTTCGCAGCCCAGTGGCTGACCTTGACGGTCGCCCCGCACGTTCCGTTGGGCGTGCCTGGATCGCCACTCAACCACGCAGCGGCCTTTGCGCTGATCTTTGTGGTGGCGCTCATCGTGTGGGCTTTGCTGGCCAGGCTGCTCAGGGCCCTGATCCACGCCGCCTTGCTGGGCAGCTTCGACCGCCTGCTGGGTGCCGTGTTTGGCGCGCTGCGTGGTCTGGTGCTCTTGCTGGCGGTCGCGGCGGTGATCACCCGAACGCCGTGGGTCGAACTGCCTGTCTGGCAGCAGTCCAGGGGCGCGGCGGTGCTGAAGGTGCTTTCGGTGGGCTTGGGGTCCGCCTTGCCGCCACGCCTGGGCGGCTATTTGCAGCCATGAGCCTGACCCGGGGCCGACAATGGCGTTCGGCGTTCGGCGCGCTTCGCGCGCCGCTTTTCTTGAATCAGGAGTGATGACATGTGCGGCATCGTGGGAGTGATTTCAAAGGCGCCGGTCAACCAGCTCATCTATGACGCCTTGCTGCTGCTGCAGCACCGCGGGCAGGACGCTGCAGGCATCGTGACGATGCAGGATTCGCGCTGCTTCATGCACAAGGCCAGGGGCATGGTGCGTGATGTGTTTCGCACCCGCAACATGCGTGCGCTGCCGGGCACGGTCGGACTGGGCCAGGTGCGCTACCCCACGGCGGGCAACGCCTTCAGCGAGGAAGAAGCACAACCTTTCTACGTCAACGCGCCATTCGGCATCGTGCTGGTGCACAACGGCAACCTGACCAACGCTGCTGTTTTGAAGGACGAGCTCTCTCGCATCGACCGTCGCCACATCAACACCGACAGCGACACCGAGGTGCTGATCAACATCCTGGCGCACGAACTCGAAGTGGCCGCGCGTGACCAGCAGTTGACGCCGGAGATCGTCTTCAAGGCTGTTTCGGTCGTGCACAAACGCCTGAAGGGCTCGTACGCGGTGGTCGCGCTGATCGCCGGATTCGGGCTGCTCGCGTTCCGTGATCCGTATGGCATCCGGCCGCTGTGCTTTGGCGAGGGCGACTCGCCCGAGGGTCGGCAGGTGATGGTGGCCAGCGAATCGGTGGCGCTCGAAGGCACAGGGCATGCGCTGACCCGCGACGTGGCGCCTGGCGAGGCGATCTTCATCACCGCCGAGGGCCAGATTCACGCACAGCAATGCGCCGACAACCCGAGCCTGCATCCGTGCATGTTCGAGTACGTCTATCTGGCGCGGCCCGACTCGATCATGGACGGCATTTCCGTTTATCAGGCTCGGTTGAACATGGGCGAAACGCTGGCTCAGCGGCTGATCTCGACGATGCCGCCGAGCGAGATCGACGTGGTGATTCCGATCCCCGAGTCCAGTCGTCCTTCGGCCATGCAACTCGCCCAGAAGATCGGTAAGCCGTACCGCGAAGGCTTCGTCAAGAACCGTTACGTGGGCCGCACATTCATCATGCCGGGGCAGGGCGTTCGCAAGAAGTCGGTGCGCCAGAAGCTCAACGCCATTGGCGTGGAATTCGCTGGGCGCAACGTGCTGCTGGTCGATGACTCCATCGTGCGCGGCACGACTTCGAAAGAGATCGTGCAGATGGCCCGCGAGGCCGGCGCGCGCAAGGTCTACATGGCCTCGGCAGCGCCGCCGGTGCGCTTTCCCAACGTCTACGGCATCGACATGCCGACCAAGGACGAACTGGTGGCGCACAACCGCACCATGGAAGAAATTCGCCAGTTCATCGGCGCCGACGCGCTGATCTACCAGGACGTGGATGCCATGAAGCGCGTGGTGGGCGCGTTGAACCCGGCGGTGGCCGGCTTCGAGGCTTCGTGCTTCGACGGTCAGTACATCACCGGCGACATCTCGGCGGCCGACTTCGATGCCATTGCGGCGCAGCGCCTGTCGCAAAACCAGGAAGAGGAATCGCCCGGCCGCTCGCGGCTGGCCCTGCAAAGCGCGGAGCAATCCTGATGGCGACCAAGAAGACCATTCCCCGTGTGGCCCTGCCCAAGGGCGTGCGGCGCGACACGCTGGCCGTGCGCGAGGGCCTGCCACGCAGCGCCTGGGGTGAAAACTCCGAAGCGCTGTTCCTCACCAGCAGCTTCGTGCAGCCCGACGCGGCCACCGCCGCGGCGCGCTTTGCCAACGAAGAAGAAGCCTTCATCTACTCGCGCTTCACCAACCCCACGGTCACGATGTTCGAGCGGCGATTGGCCGCGCTCGAAGGCACCGAGGCCTGCATCGCCACATCGAGCGGCATGTCGGCGATCTTGCTGACGGCCATGGCGTTGCTCAAGGCGGGCGACCACGTGATCTGCTCGCGCAGCGTCTTTGGCGCGACCATCGCCTTGCTGGGCCGCGAGTTCGGCAAGTTCGGTGTCGAGACCACTTTCGTGTCGCAAACCGACGTGGCGGAATGGCGTGCTGCAGTGCGTCCCAACACGCGGCTGCTGTTTGCCGAGTCGCCCACCAATCCGCTGACCGAGATCTGCGACATCCGCGCGCTGGCTGATGTCGCGCGTGAGGCGAACGCGCTGCTCGCGGTCGACAACTGCTTTTGCACGCCCGCATTGCAGCGGCCGGTCGAGTACGGCGCGGACCTGATCATCCATTCGGGCACCAAATACCTCGACGGGCAGGGCCGCGTGGTCGCTGGCGCCGTGTGCGGCACCGAGCAGCTCATCAACGAGAAGTTCGTGCCGGTGATGCGCAGCTCGGGCATGACCTTGTCACCGTTCAACGCCTGGGTGGTGTTGAAGGGCCTCGAGACGCTGTCGATCCGCATGCAGACGCAAAGCCAGCGCGCACTCGAGCTGGCCACCTGGCTCGAGCAGCAGCCGGGCATCGAGTGGGTCTTCTACCCGGGCTTGACGTCGCACCCGCAGCACGCTCTGGCGATGGCCCAGCAGTCGGGCAGCGGTGGGGCGGTGCTGTCATTCAAGGTCAAGCCCGATGCGCCGGCCGATGCTGCCGCTGAGCGCCGCGCGGCATTCCATGTCATCGACAGCACGCAGGTGTGCTCGATCACCGCCAATCTGGGCGACACCAAGACCACCATCACGCACCCGGCAAGCACCTCGCACGGGCGCCTCACCGAAGAGCAGCGCCAGGCCGCGGGCATCACGCAGGGGCTGGTCCGCGTGGCGGTCGGCCTCGATGACGTTGAAGACCTGAAGGACGACTTGCTGCGCGGCCTCGATTCACTCTGACCCCTTTTTCGAAGACGCCTCACCGATGACCCGAAAAGTTCGCACCCGCATCGCCCCGTCGCCCACGGGCTTTTTGCATCTGGGCACCGCCCGCACCGCGCTGTTTTCGTGGGCGTTTGCGCGCCATCACGGCGGCGACTTCATCTTGCGCGTGGAAGACACCGACGAGGCACGCTCCACCCAGGAGGCGGTCGACCAGATCATCGCCGCCATGAAGTGGCTCAACCTCGATCACGACGAGGGCCCGTTCTTCCAGATGCAGCGCATCGAGCGCTACCGCGAGGTGATCGGCCAGATGCTCGAGGCCGGCTCGGCCTATCTTTGCTATTGCTCGCCGGCCGAAGTCGATGCGATGCGTGAAGCGCAGCGCGCGCGCGGCGACAAACCCCGCTACGACGGCCACTGGCGTCCGGAGCCCGGCAAGACCCTGCCGCCAGCGCCCGAGGGCGTGCGGCCGGTGGTGCGTTTTCGCAATCCGGTCGATGGCGTCGTCACCTGGGTCGACATGGTCAAGGGTCCGATCACCATTTCGAATGGCGAGCTCGATGACCTCGTCATCGCCCGCCCCTCGATGGACGCGGGCAGCGTCATTGGCACGCCGACCTACAACTTCTGCGTGGTCGTCGACGACTGGGACATGAAGATCAGCCACGTGATCCGCGGCGATGACCACGTCAACAACACGCCGCGGCAAATCAACATCCTGCATGCCCTCGGCGCCGAATTGCCGGTGTATGCGCACGTGCCGATGATCCTTGGGCCCGATGGCGACAAGCTGTCCAAGCGCCACGGCGCGGTCAGCGTCACCGAATATGAGGACGCCGGCTACCTGCCCGAGGCCATGATCAACTACCTCGCGCGCCTGGGCTGGAGCCACGGCGACGAGGAAATCTTCAGCCGCGAGCAGTTGGTCGGCTGGTTCGACGGCCAGCATCTGGCCAAGAGCCCGGCGCAGTGGGACGCCGCCAAGCTCAACTGGGTCAACGCCCATTACGTGAAGGCGATGCCCGACGAGGTGCTGGCGGGCCATGTCGCGTTGCGTTTTGCGTCGCGTGGCATCGAGGTTCCGGCCGACGAGCATCTCGCGCAGATGTGTGCGGTGTTCAAGGACCGCTGCGCGACCACCGTCGAGCTGGCCGATTGGCTGACGATGTACTTCGTGCACATCGAGCCGCGCCAGGAAGACCTCGCGGCACACGTCACCGAAGCCATCCAACCCGCGCTGCGCGACCTGCGCGATCGCCTGGCCGACATCGAATGGACCAAGGTGGCGCTGGCTGCGGCGATCAAGGTCGTCATCACCGAGCACAGCATCAAGATGCCGCAGCTGGCGCACGCCGTTCGCGTGCTGGTTTGCGGCCGCGCGCAAACGCCGTCGATCGATGCGGTTCTCGAGCTTTTCTCTCGAGAAGTTGTGATCGCGAGGTTGTCAGCGGGGTGAAAAACGGGATACACTCTTGGACTCGCTTGAACAGCGCGAACACGTCGGCAAAGAGGTTTTTGACGACGGTGTCCCAAGGGGTACCCGAGGTATCAAATGGGGGTATAGCTCAGCTGGGAGAGCGCTTGCATGGCATGCAAGAGGTCAGCGGTTCGATCCCGCTTACCTCCACCAAAGACAGGCAGTTGATCGCCGGTTCCAGGTGGCGCGCAGTTCAAGTCGTGGCGAAGAACATGTCCCCTTCGTCTAGAGGCCTAGGACACCACCCTTTCACGGTGATTACAGGGGTTCGAATCCCCTAGGGGACGCCAAGTTTGGCGGGGCTTGCAGAGCAATCTGGAAACCCGCTGCGCATCGCAAGACGCGCTATGGAGTGGTAGTTCAGTTGGTTAGAATACCGGCCTGTCACGCCGGGGGTCGCGGGTTCGAGTCCCGTCCACTCCGCCAACATTGCTCAGAGGGCTGCACCGCAAGGTTGCAGCCCTTTGTTTTGCTCTCGGAAATACCTGGTTTTCAAGGTAAAAGAAAACGGCGCAGACAACGTCGAGATTCGGGTGGTGACGGGCGGCGGTGAGATACTCGCCGGCGCTTGAGCACCCAAACGAACGCAGAAAGACATTGCGACATCGAAGATCAGGCGAACTGCGCAGCAAGCCATCGGGCTGGCTCGGCAGGTTACGTACACAACAGCGAGAAATACGAAAATGAGCGTCAAATACAAAGTCGAATTCAAGGAAGACCCTGCTTGCACCAACAGCGACAAACTGGCTGCCGCTGCCGGTGGTTGCGTGCGCACGAGCATTCCCCGCTATGACGGTGTGAGCGACATGGCCTTGATCGAGTGCCCTGATGAAGCCAGCGGCCAGGCGATGGAAAAGCTGATGGGCGCCGACAGCAATGTGGTGAGCTTCAAGATTCTTTGAGAATCAGCGGCAGGCCATCTGCCGCCGAGGGGCGCGTCCCCTCAAGCCAAAAACGGGCCTTCGGGCCCGTTTTTCATTCCCGCGGACCTTTGCACTTGGCGACGGGGCGGCATCTCGAGAGCGTCTGACACGTCGCAGCCCATCCAGTGGTGTCCTCGGTGCGTTCTTCTGGATAGAAATCAACATTCGGCTGCGTGTGATCGTTGACATTCGCTTGGGAGGTCGCTCAGGCGGGGCCCCGCACAAGCCAAGTCAACCTCTCAGCGCCCCGTGCGCTGGATTCACCGGAGTCCCCGCATGAACAAGGCGATCCTTCGTCTGGCGTTATTGGCGTCCCTGTGGGCCGCAGGTCATGCGCAAGCGGCGGTCATCACGTTTGATGAACTTCCCGCCAACTCGGATGGCACCTCCATCGCCGATGGCTATCGGGGCCTGGAGTGGTCGAATTGGGGCGTGACGAACTCCACTGCGGGGGGCTATGGCCCCGGCACGGTCAGTCAGGCGAACGTGTCGTTCAATAGTTTTGGAAACCCTGCATCCTTCAGCTCCGGTGTGGTGTTCACCGTCAACAGCCTGTACGCCACCGCCGCGTGGAACGATGGCTCGCGGGTGACCTTCACCGGGTGGGCCCATGGCGATGTGCTCCAGACGAGAACCGTTTTCCCCTCAGCCATCGCGCCGACGCTCTACGCTTTCGACTGGAGTGACCTCGATACCTTCATGGTGGAAGTTGATGGCGGTACCCATCACGAAGCCGACAACTATGTCGGTGACGGCCCCTTCGTCGCGATTGACAACATCACCGTGAACGAAGCGATTGCCGCCGTCCCCGAGCCCGCGACCTACGCGATGCTGCTGGTCGGGCTGGCAGCGCTGGGCGCTGGCGCCAAGCGCCGCAAAGCCGCGTCAGGCACCGGCACCTAGATCGACTTCAACGGCGCGCGAAAGACATGGCCGCCGCCTGATTTTGCGTGCAGCGCTTCGCGCGTCACGGGCTCACGGGCTGCCTGC
>CAIVGK010000004.1 GCA_903905475.1 uncultured Burkholderiales bacterium
CGCTCAAGTTCGTGAAGAAAGACGTGGCCGAGAACGCCACCATCTTCCTGAGCGACGCCGACAAGAAGCTGATGCACGCACCGGACAGCTTGCCGCAGGCGATCAAGCGGGTGCAAACGCGGGTGTTCACCAGCTTCAAGGCAGGACGCTGAGGGGTTGATCCGCGAGGCTGGGCGGGGCGCGGGGCCTTGAAGGGCTCGGGGCTGCGCCCGGCAGAGCTGGGTTCTGTGCTCGCGAACGCGTCGGTCTTGCGCTTCCCGCAGGGGTTTCTCTCTGTGCGAGAGCCCGCCGGGTTTCGGCCCGGCTGCCGAGTGGCTTTCATTTGCTGGCCCAAATGAAAGTCACCAAAGCAAAGGGCCTTGAACACCAGCCGATTTGAGTGGATCGCTTCGGCTACACACCTACTTCAAAGGCTCTGGCTCGAGAACATTCGCCGAACTACTTTGGCGGTCTCCTCGCTAACGTTCAGCCGCTCAAGTTCGTTTCGCCTCGACCCTGCGGGTCCACGGCGTGGGGGCGTGCAGATGTCGTGGCCAACAAGCGCCGTCCAATGGCGCCTGCCGCAGGCGGAAGCAGTCGCGCCACCGGTGCCGCGGCCAGGGCGCAGCCCGTCGCCGCCCAGCCTCTCGGGTCCTCAGAGCTCTTGCCCATGGGGCGTCCTCGGCAGTCCGCCTGTAGCCGCAGCGAGACGGCCAAATGGGCTGGTGTTCAGGCCCTCTTCTTTGGTGACTTTCTTCTGGGCCAGCAGAAGAAAGTTACCCGCCAGCCGGGGCGGACTCCCGGCGCGGTCTCACGCAACGAACAGGCTCGGCGCAAGCCCGCGACCCGCCGTGGATCGCCCCGCTGGCCAAGCGCCCCGTCACTCCACCTTCACGCCCTTCCAGAACGCCACGCGTCCCTTGATGTTGGACGCCGCCTCGGTGGGCTCCGGGTAGTACCAGGCCGCGTTCTCGTTGAGCTCGCCGTCGACCATCAGGCTGTAGTAGTACGCCTGGCCCTTCCAGGGGCAGCCGGTGCGGTGGTTGCTGAAGGTCACGTACTGGCGGTTCAGGCTGTCCGCCGGGAAGTAGGGGTTGCCTTCGACGACCACGGTGTCGTCGCTCTCGGCGATGGTCACGCCTTTCCAGGTGGCTTTCATGGGGAGTCCTTTCAGTAACGGTTGGGGTCGCGGCTGGGCAGGTGGCAGGTGATTCCTCCCTCTCCCGCCCGCGGGAGAGGGCCGGGGTGAGGGCCAAGCCGGCCCGTCGGCTCAAGCGTACAGTGCGGCCGCCTTTTGCAAGCGCCTGGCCACCGCGGTCGCGAGGGCCTTGTCACCCACCACGTGCACGCTGTCGCCGTGGCGCAAGATGTCCATCATCAGCTCGGTGGGCTCGCTGTAAGGCACCTGCAGCTCGTAGCTGCCGCTGCGCTCGCCGTCGGCCGCGGTCTGCCCGTCGGCACCCAGCCAGCGCGACTTTTGCTGCGGGTGCCATTCCTCGTTGGCCACCCACTGCGCGGCCTCGGGCTCGAAGACCAGCGTGGCCCACTTCAGGCGTGCGCCACTGCCGCCGTAGATGCCGTAACTGCCGTCGAACTCGGCCTCGATGTCCTTGAGCGCCACCGGTTTGGCGCGGGTGTCGAGCGCGCGCGCTTCAATCACCGCATCGAGCGCGAAGCGGCGCAAGGCCTCGCTGGCGTGGCACCAGGCGTCGAGGTACCAGGTGTTGCGGTAGTTCACCAGCCGCTGCGGCGAGACCTCGCGCTCGGTGTTGACGCGGCCGTTGCGCTTGAAGTACTTCAGCCACACCCGCTTGCGCTGCACCAGCGCGCTGCCCAGCAGCTCGAAGTGCCGGCTGGGCACGCGGCGCCTGGCGGTGCCGATCAGCTTGACGCGGCGCACCAGCTCGCGCGCCTCGTTGGCGTCGGCGCCGAGCAGGCCTTGCAGCCGGTCCATCATCGGCTGCAGGTGGCGTGCGAGCACGCCGTCGTCGTCGAGGCCCGACATCAGCTGGTGCATGGTGAGCAGCGCGTGCAGCTCGCGCTCGCTGAACCACATGCCGGGCAGCTCGTGCTGCACCGTCTTGGCCGCGCCACTGGCCATGGAGCCGGTGGCGTCGAGCCGGTAGCCCTTGTCGTCGTGGTCGTAGGTGATGGGCGCGCCCATGCGGTCGCGCAGGTACTGCAGATCGCGCTTGAGCGTGGCGGGCGACACGCCGAGTTCTTCGAGCAGCGACTCGAAGTTCACGCAGCCGCGGCTGCGCAACAGCCGCTCGATCTTGTAGAAGCGTTCGGTGCGGTCCATGGGGCTCCCTGACGTTGGTTGGATACAGGCAGGATCGCTCACTGAATGAGCGACTCTCGGTTGCGAGCTTACGTCAAATTTGTCAGCACCTCATTGCGCTGGCTCATTCAGTGAGCCACTGGCGCTGGAAACTGGCTTCATCGCGGCATGTCGCCGCAGCCCGTGGAGCCCCCATGACCCCCGACCTCTTTGCCGACGACAGCCACAACTGGTTTGTGCCCAGCCCCGCCAGGCGCGCGCGCTCGAGCACCGCGAACCCCGCGCCGCTCACGCTGCACCAGCACATCGGCTTTCAGCTCGGCTGGGATCACGCCCGCCACGGTGTGGCGCCGCCGCGCCCGCACGCGCTGGAGCCGTCGTCGCTGCAGCAGGGCTGGCACGCCGGGCTGGCGTGCTTTGGCAGCCACCGCCCGGTGCCACGCCGCGCGGTGCGCCAGTGGCTGCAGCTGCGCTTGCACGCCTGGCTGCGCGGGCTCAACGTCGAGCTGCTGCACATCACGCCGAACCACCTGCATCAAATCGAGGTGGCGGTGTGCCCGATCACCCGCGAAGCGCTCGGCCACGCCGGTGAGCCGGCGGCCGCCGCCGCCATCAACCGGGTGCGCCCCGACGCCGGCTACGCCGCGGGCAACCTCGCGGTGATGAGCCAGCGCGCCCACCTGGCCAAGGCGGCACACGGCTTCGGCACGGCGTGGGCCACCGCGCTCGCGCTGCAAGCCCAAGACCAGACACCGGCCCCGCACGGTGCTCCCAGCCCTGCGGCCACCTGCGACGGCCTGAGTGCGGCGCACTGGAGCCGTCTGGCCGTGCTGTGCAGCTTTGTCGAGGCGTTGCCGCATGCGCAGGCCTGCGAGCTGCCGCTGGTGGTGCTGCCGCCCAACCGGCTGCGCCTGTTCAACCCCGCGCAAGCGCTGCAGGTGTTCATCAGCCGCCAGCTGCTCAGCGCCGGCTGGAGCCAGCGCATCAACGCGCTCGAAGCGCTGCTGCCGGGGCTGCCGGCGCAACGCGCCTTCCGCTCGTTCTTCCAGACGCTGCTGCCGCGCGTGCTCGAGGCCAAGGGTGCGATCGGCGCCCAGGAGTCGCGCTGGGCGCTCGAAGACGCCTGGGGACACCCCGCCGTGCTGCAGCGCTGGACGCGCTTTGCGCAGCGGCTCACGCCGGCCCAGTGCGAAGCCGTGATGGCGCCATCGACCACGGGCCACATCGCGCCCGAGGGCGTGCGTTTCGAGTCGCAGGCCGATGCGCTGGCCACCGAAGGCTGGTGCCTCGAGACCCGCGGCCACGTGCCGCACCAGCTGGCGAACGACAGCCTCGGGCCCCGCGCCGCAGCCCGCGCGCCGTGGCTGCACTGAGCGCGCACCGCAGCCCTGCGCCGCTGCGGGGTTTGCGGCCCGAGTCCGCGGGAGGCGTGGCTACACTTCAACGCCATGTCCGCAGTACCCGTCGCCAGACTGGCGCTGTCCGCCATCGTGCTCGCACTGCTGGGCGGTTGCGCGTCGTCGCCGAGCGCTCCTCGCCCCTCGCAAGACGCGGCCGCCGCGCTTCCCGCGCAGTGGTACGCCCCCACCCCACACCACGGTGAACTGAGCGATCTGGCCGGCTGGTGGGCCCAGTTCAATGACCCGCTGCTCGACCGCCTGATCGCCGACGCCCAGCGCGTGAGCCCCACCGTGTCGACCGCGCGGCTGCACATCGAGCAGTCGCGCGCCGCACGGGCCACGGCCGATGCCGACCGGCTGCCGCAGATCGACGCCAGCGCCAACGTGCAGCGCGGGGTCTACGACAGCCGCGGCGTGGCCGCCGGCAGCGCCAACGGCTCGATCACCGCCTCGTGGGAGCTCGACCTGTTCGGCAGCAACGCCGCCGCACGCGAGGGCACCCAGGCGCGCTTCGACGGCGCCCAGGCGCTGTGGCACGACGCGCGCATCTCGGTGGCCGCCGAGGTGGCCACCCAGTACACCGCGCTGCGCGCGTGCGAAGCGGCCACGGCGCAGTGGCAGCTCGATGCCGACTCGCGCGCCGAGACCGCGCGGCTCATCGGCCTCACGCAACGCGCCGGCTTCGACGCGCCGGTGCGCGAGTCGCTCGCGCGCGCCGCCGCCGCACAGACCCACGCGCAGCTGATGGCGCAGCGCACGCAATGCGAGTCCATCGTCAAGGCGCTGGTCGCACTCACCGCGCAGCCCGAGCCCGCCTTGCGCGAAGCACTGGCCGCCTCGCGTGGCGTGATCGCGCAGCCGCGCGAGCTCGCGGTGCCGGCGCTGCCCGGCGCGCTGCTGCAGCAACGCCCTGATCTGGCCAGCGCCGAGCGCGACGTGCTGGCCGCCGCGGCCCACCTCACTGAAGTGCGCATCGACCGGCTGCCGCGCATCCGGCTCAACGGCAGCGTGGGTGCCACGCGCTACCAGGGCGGCGGCTTTGGTGGCATCGGCGGCGCGGGCATACCCAGCATCGAGGGCAGCGGCTCGACCTGGTCGATCGGGCCGCTGTCGGTGTCGATGCCGATCTTCGATGGCGGGCTGCGCGCCGCCCAGGTCGAGTCCGCCCGCGCCGGCCTCAGGCACGCCCAGACGCAATACGCCGCCAGCGTGCGCCGCGCGGTCGGCGATGTCGAGCAAGCGCTGGTCTCGCTGCAAGGCACCGCCGAGCGACAGGCCGACGCCGAGATCGCCGCCACCGGCTACGCCGAGTCGCTGCGCGCGACCGACGCACGCTGGCGCGGCGGACTCGCCAACCGCTTCGACCTCGAAGACGCGCGCCGCGCCTCGGCACAAACGCAGCTGGCGGTGATAGCCCTGCGCCGCGAGCGCGTCACCGCCTGGATCTCGCTGTACCGCGCGCTCGGTGGCGGCTGGGGCGCGACCTCGCCCGACGCGCCGAGTGGCGATCCGGTGGCTGCCGCCGCGCCCACCACCGTCACCGCCCGCACGGCGCGCTGAACGCCACCCCCCCACGACACACGCCACACGCCTGGACCGCCCCATGAGCCCGACCTCTCGCCTCACCCCAGCGCTGTGGACCTTGGCCCTCATGGTGGGCGCCTGCGCGCTGGCCCTCGCCGCACACGCCGCCGACAGCGCCCCGGCCGCGCCGACCCGCGCGGCGCTCACGGTCACCGTGACCCAGCCGCAGCCGGCCGA
>CAIVGK010000005.1 GCA_903905475.1 uncultured Burkholderiales bacterium
CCCCGCTTGATCGATGCCGGAAATCCCATTCAGCCGTGTCCCGCCGGGCTGATCGCGCCGGCTTGCGCATCGAGTGCGCTGAGCTGCCCATCGGCCAGCCGGTAGATCCGGTCGGCGGCCTGGATCAGCAGGCCCTGGTGCGCGACCGCCAGGATCGTCAGGCGGCCCTTCAAATGCTTGACGGTCTCGATCACGGCGGCCTGGGCTTCGGGGTCGAGGTGGCTGGTCGCCTCGTCGAGGATGAGCAAGCGAGGCTCGTGCACCAGCGCGCGCGCAATGGCCAGCCGCTGGCGCTGGCCGCCCGACAGGCGCGAGCCGCCTTCACCCACCCGTGTGTGGATGCCCTCGGGCATGGCCTCGACGAACTCGAGCGCATCGGCGGCACGCAGGGCCGCGCGGATCTGGTCTTCGCCGATCCCGAGCTCGCCCAGCGTCACGTTGTAGGCCACCGATTCGTCGACCATCACCGATTCCTGCGGCACGTAGCCGATCTGCCGGCGCCACTGGCGCAAATCCAGATCGGCCAGCGGCACGCCGTCGATGAGGATGGTGCCGGCATCGGGTCGCAGCAGCCCGACCAGCAAGTCCAGCAGCGTCGTCTTGCCCGCGCCTGACGGGCCGACGATCACGGTCAACTGTTGAGCGGGCACGCTGAACGTGCCGTGCTCGACGATCGTGCGGTGCTGATCGCGCTTGAAGGAAACATCCTCGAAGCGGATGCCCTCGACGAGCCCTACCGACTGTTCGCCGCCGTGCGGCTCGACCTGCGCATTGGCGTCGGCAATGGCCTCGACCAGCGACCAGTAAGCGCTCTCGCGCAGCACGATCTGCTGATAGGCACGCTGCGCCTTGGACAGGTAGCTGACCGTGCGGGCCAGCAAGAAGAGCATCACCAGCACTTCTGCCATGGGCATCTTCAGCGCGACCAGACCGAAAAAGAAGCCCAGGGCCACCAGGATGGCCAGCAGCGGCTCCTGCAAGGCGCCCATCGCCTCCTTGCTGATCACCTGGCGGCGCAGCGCGCGACGCAGTGCGCGGGTCTGGTCGGCCAGCAGGGCGTCCATGTGGTCTTCGCGGGCCATCGCCTTGAGCGCCTTGGCCGCAGCCAGTTGCCCGCCCATCACCGACATCAGCGATTTCAGCAACTCGGTTTGTTGTCGGCCGGCCTGCAGCGAGGTGCGAACCAGCGATTGCAGCAGCACCAGGATGGCGCCACCGGCCACCGCGGTGGCCACCCCCGCCTGCCAGGAAATCGCCATCGCAATGCCGAGAAAGATCAGCGAGTTGAGCAGCATGGCCGCCATTTCGGCGCTGTACTGAAACGCCTCGGACGCCCGTTGAGCCTCGGTCGCCACCGCATTGGACAAGCGCCCGACCGACTGCTGAAGGTAGTGCGCCCAGCGCGCCGAAATGACCGAGCGGATCAGCGACAGCCGCAGATCGGTGGCGATGTTCGCCACGGTGTAGCCCACTTGACGATTGGCCAGCAGCGACAGTGCCGCCTTGCTGCCGATCAGCACGATCGCGAGGATCAGCAACACCGGCGTGGTCGGCTGCAGGCCGACGAACTCGGCTGCGCTCAAGGCGAACTTCTCGGGCATCGAAGGCTCGTGCTCGGCCGTGCGGGTGGCAAACGACAGCATCGACAACAGCATCGACATGCCCAGCCCGTCCATCAGTCCTGCCGCAAAGACCGCGACCAGCGCCACTGCGCTGCGGCCCGGGTACGCGCGCACGAGCGCCACGATCATCGGCCACGCGCGACTGCGACCGGACTGCGGTTTGGATTGCGTAGCAGCGTTCATGGACTGAGAAATCGCAGGCGCGGGCCCGTGGTGATCGTGATCGGGCGGGCCGGGTCGGTGTCGAACGCTTCGCCATCCAGCGAATAGCCGGCCAGACCGGTGACCTGCAGCCGCTCACAACAGCCACTCAGATAACCGTTGTCAGCGCTCATCGAAGGCAGGTAGCGACCGGTCAGCAAGCGCGGCAGCCAGCGCCAGAAGTGCGGGGCGGCGCGGCTCACCGAGGTCACCCGCACATCGCCCTGGCCACGCGCGGCGTAGGGATCAAACGCGCCCGTGCGGTGCAGCAGCGTGGTCACCAGCAGCAAGCGCACGAGGCCGTGTTGGGTGCCGCAAGCGCCCGCATCGAGGTGCAACGTCGGGCAGCTCAGACCCGAGCGCCCGAACAGCGAACGCACAGCGAGCCCCATCAGGTAGGACGCGGTGCTCAGCCCGGAGGCCAGCGTGCCGTGATCCGAGCGGTGCTGGTGGCACTGGCGGATCGCGCTGTCGATCGCGGCCCCGGCCAGAAAGAAACCGTGGCGTGCCGGTGCGGGCGACTGCTCGATGCGCAGCGCGCAACGCTCTTGCACGGCGGCATCCCAGCGCCCGTCATGCGCGAGGCGCAGCGCGCGCTTCAAGGTCGCCAGTGCGGTGCCACCGGGCACCAGATCGGCAGCGGTCAGGTTGCTGCGCCCACCGGGCAACACCAGCAGATCCGGAACCCACGTGCCGGGCGGCAGGCTGCACAACTGGTCGACGATGGCGCACACCGTGCCGTCGCCGGCCAGCACCATCACCTGGCGCTGCCGACGCGCCAGGATCGATTCAACCGCCGCGACCGTGGACGCCGGCCCGTCGACCATCACCACCTCGGCCTCGTGCGCCCGGGCCAACGCGGCCGCCTGGGCCGCAAGACCGCGCGAGGCGCTGAAGCTGCGGGGATTGACGATCAGGCACGGCGGTGTGGCCGTCTTCGCGACGACCGCCAGCTCGGGCACCTCGAACCCTGGGGCGAGGGCGTTCAAGAGCGCCCGGTGCCCCGCGACCAGGCGCGCATCGCCGAGTGCTGCGCCGAGGTCTGGCTGGCCGAGCGCCACAGTTGCGCAACCGCTGCAAAGAAGCTGTGGCGATTGGCCACCCGATACGGCGAGTTGGCCGGCAGACCTGCCATCAGGCGCCGATGCGCCTCACCCATGCGGTGGTAGGGCAGCGCGGGAAACAGGTGATGCAGCGCGTGATAGCGCAACCCCACGGGAAACAGCATCACCGTGAGCCAGGTCTGGCCGGTGATGTTGATCGAGTCGGCGACCTGCTCGGACATCGTCATGCGCGAGCCGTCGTTGCCGTAGCGGTGCGCCGCCAGATTGCGAAACCAGTTCAGGCCCAGCGTGAAGGCGAGCAGCGAGTAGCCCATCGCAAAGTGCCAGGGACTGATCGCCTCTTGCCACAGCAGGGCAGCGATCACCGCCAGATAGGCGAAGCACAGCGCCTCGACGGTGCGCAGGTGCGCCTCGTCGCGCTTGGGGAAACGCTTGCTGTAGTAGGGGTTGGACACCGCGGCCGACGCGCGGGTCAGCACCCATACGCGCAGCCCCGAGTGCAGCCACGACAACGGGCCCAGCACGCCGAAACGCACCAGCATGAACAGCGGCAACAGCGGGGCCTGCACCATGTATTTCACCGTCTCGATCAACGGCGACGACGCCAGCGGCAGGTACTCGCCGTCCGCGGGCGTGCCGAACTGCGTGTGGTTGTGGTGCTCGACGTGATTGCGGTAAACGATCCAGGGCATCAGCAAGGGAATGCCCACGAGCAGGTTCCACACCCGCTTGAACCACACCATCTGGCTGCTCGGCATGTGCACGATTTCGTGGATGAAGGTGCCCACGCGAAAGAACAGCACCGCGGCCGCCACGAACGCAACGACCTGTGCCAAGCCCCACGCCGGGGCCGCGAAGTACACCACCGTCAGCGCCCAGGCCGCAGCCGAACTCAGCAGCATGTCGGTCCAGTAGATCGCGGGAGAGCGGCGAAACAGGTCCGCCACCAGCGCGCGCGCGTCTTCCGGCGACGCGGAATCGGTGGTGGAGGGCGGCGTGGTGACGGCTGCGGGCGCGTCGAAGGGGGCGGTTGCTGGCACGGCGGTGACTGGAAAACGCAGGACCAAGAAGGATACCCGTTGCGAAGCTCGGCTGGCACCACGGATCGCCCTTGCCAGGCGCTGGCACCCACCCGATCGCTTTGTCAACGAAGCACGGCTACGCGAGTGACCCCATCAGCTTCAGGTGCTGCGCCAACTTGGGCCACCAGGTCGACCAATGGCCCGCGCGGCCAGAGCGCAGCACACGGCCCGCGTGCACGACCAAGAAGCCCAGGTAGGCCGCCTGCGGATGGTTGACCTCGAACGCCACCCGGCGCAAGTAGCCGCGGTCGACGCCGACGGGAGAAGCCAGGCCGAAGTAGCCGTCCAGGAAGCTGAAAAACCTGCGCGCCGCGCTGCGCCAACGCTCACCCTCGAGCGCCTTCAGGAAGCTCGCCCGGTCCTCGTGTGACGCCGCGAGGTAGCGCTCCAGGAAGTCCAGGGCCTTCATCAGACTGATTTTTCCGCGCTCCAGGCTCTGGCTGTTCATTTCCGTGCACTGGATGTAGCTGTGCCTCAGCCGGTCGAGCGCGCACAGGCGCCCGATCTTCAGACCCTCCCAGTCCAGCCACTCCACCGCCGGCCAGGCGCTCTCGTCGTCCAGCAATGGCCGGGCCGGCAGGGCGACCAGGTGGTGGTGGATCTCGAGGCGGGCGGCCTCACCGTCCCTGAAGCGAGGGACAAAATGGTGCGAGCTGCCGAGCTCGTATTCGACACTGCCCTCAGGCATCAGGTAGCCGGCCTGCGTGAGAGCCTCCAGCACGGTTGGGTGCTGCGCGGGGTCGGGGATCCAGAAGTCCAGATCCAGCATCATTCGGCTTGATGGTGGGCCGCTCGCCTCGAGCAGACCGGTCGCACCCTTGAGCCACACCGGGACCACGCCGTGTCGATTCAACAGCGCCGTGACCTCGCGCATCTGCCGTTGCAGCTGCTCGACGCGCCAGCCATGCAGGGCATCGAATCCTTCCAGCGCCCGCGAAAAATCATCCGGAAAGCGCGCCAGCAGCCCGCTCTCGCGCAAGACCTGGTAGAGCCGCGGCAAGACCAGATTGGCGCCGCCCAGACTGAACAGTCGCTCGCAGTCGTGCTCGCCGGCGGGCACGTCCACGCGCAACAGCGCGCGGTCGGCCAGCGGCGAAAGCGCCCGGCACAACCAACGGTGAGTCAAACCCCGGTGAGCAGTTGATGCAGGCACGCCTCGGCCTCCTTCATGTTGGAGTGAACCATGCGGTAGCTCGGGTAATTAGCCACCAGCTCCAGCAAGCGGTCGATACCGCCCACACTCATGTGGCCTTCCAGGCAGATCCCGGCGCCCAACAGGGCCCGCAAGGACTCCATGCCACCGATCCGCTCCAGCCGACAGGCGGCGCCCGGCTGGTAGCTCGGGAAGACCCAGGCCCGCAACGGCCACCCCGCACCGCAGGTCGCCTCGCTGCTCGCCGCAGGCAATGGCAAATAGCGGGCCACCTTCGCGCCGTACTCGATGCTGGGCAGCCCGTCCAGTTGCGGGTACAGCGCACTCAGCACGGGCCAGCTGCCTTCTTTCAGGCTGGCTGCCGTGGGCAGAGGCAGAAGCGTGCCGCAGGCGGACAGCCCGACGATGTCGTCACCCAGGTAGTCCCAGCCGGAAGCCGCCAGGTAAGCCGACAAGGTGCTCTTGCCCGAGCCGGACACCGCAGGCATCACGAGCGCGCCCGCGCCCGCCAGTCCCGACGCCGCGGCATGCAACTTGAGCAACAGTTCGCGCTCGGGGTGTGCGACGTGGAGCAGATTGCTGATGACCGCATCCAAGGCCTGCAGGGGGTCGCCGTAGGCCACGGCGCTGCCGTCCGCACGCCGGATGACGATCGATCCGGCCGCGCCCACCACCTGCATCACGGCCACCGTCGCGCTAGCTTCGGCAGCCGGCAGCCCGGCCAGCATCGCCACCAGGCGTTTGGCGAAGGCCCGGCTCGCGTGACCTTCTGCCAAACCCGGCTGCAAGCCGATGCGCACGCCGAACGCCGCCGTGCCCCACTGAAAACAACCCTCGAACACCGTGTCGTCACCGGGCAGGATGTCCAGCTCAGGGGGCGCCGCAGCCAAGGTGTCAGCGGCCAGCGCCTGCGGGATCGCCAAGTGCCCGTCGGGCGCCTCGACCACCCAGCCGCGGTCGCGCCAATCCGCCAGCAAAGGCGCCATATCTCTCTCGACCTGGTCGGGCAACTTGCCGAAGACCTCGGCAAAGGCGGCGATCAGGGCGGGTCGGGTACGCCGGCCCTCGAGCAGCAACAGCCACAACACCGCAGCGGCCGGGTTGTAGACGTGGAACCGGCGGTCCCGCAACTCCACCAGAACGAGATGGTCCTCGAGACACCAGGCAGCCAGATCACCATGCAGGGACACGCGGCAGGACTTGGCGACCCCCGTCGGACCTGCCGGATCGTTCAGGTCCACCCCCACAAAGCGCGGGCTCGCACCAGGCCTCTCAGCCTCCACTGAGGGCACAGCAAACTCTGGTCAAGAGGCCGCGGCGTTGCCGCTGGCCACGGCCAGCATGGCTGGCGCCGCATAGGCCGAGAACTTGCCGATCTTGCGCAAGGCCTCGCGTCGCGCATCACCCGCCACGGCGCGCTCGCTGGCGGTCGGGGCGTTGGAACCGGTCGCGGCCGCGTCGGTCAGGGGTTCGTCATGGCTGGCGTCGTTGAACTGGGACATTGGGGACTCCTGGTGGATAGATCCGTGGCGGTGCCGATAGCCGCAGCGCGAGCTGCAGAGACTTAGCGAGAGGCGGCGGCGTTGCCGCTGGCCACGGCCAGCATGGCCGGCGCCGCGTAGGCCGAGAACTTGCCGATCTTGCGCAAGGCCTCGCGCCGCGCATCGCCCGCCATGGTGCGCTCGGTGGCGATTTGGGCGTTGGCATCGGCCGTGGCGGCCCCGACTGGCGGTGCGTCACGGCTTGCTTCGTTGAACTTGGACATTTTGGACTCCTGGTGGATCGATTCGTGGCCGGGCTTGCACCCGCAACGAGGGCTGCAGGAACTTGGTTAGCCGGAGCCGACGGGGCCCGCATTCGCGCTGGAGACGGCCAGCAAGGCCGGCGCCGCGTAGGCCGAGAACTTGCCGAGCTTGCGCAAGGCCTCGCGCCGCGCATCGCCCGCCGAGGGCTGCTCGGTGGCGTCCCTTGCGCCAGCGGCGGTCTTGCTCGCATCGCCCCGGAGGGCGTCACTGCTTGAAACATCGAAACAGGTCATTTTCAACTCCTGGTTTGTCGATCCGTGGCATCGCCCATCTCGCGAATCGCGGAACCCATGCCAACGCATGAGTTGCCAAGGGCGCGCCCCTGAACGCAAGGCGAACAAGCGTGAGCCCGTTCGAGGCGCCTCAACAGTCCTGTCACAACTCAGGTTGGGGAGAAGGTCGAGGCTGCCGCACTGCCGCTGACGACGGCCAGCGGCACGGCCGCGTAGGCCGAGAACTTGCCGATCTTGCGCAAGGCTTCGCGCCGCGCATCGCCCGCCGAGGGCTGCTCGGTGGCGGTCGGGGCGTTGGCACCGGTCGCGTCGACTGCGGGTGCGTCACGGCTGGCATCATTGAAATTGGACATTCGGGACTCCGTTGTTTGATCTGTGGCCGCGACCACACCCGCAGCGAAACGTGCGGAATTGATGCG
>CAIVGK010000006.1 GCA_903905475.1 uncultured Burkholderiales bacterium
GATCGGCATCGCGCAGCTGCCCGATGGCGCGAGCCTCGAGCGCACCACGGCGGTCATCCGCCAGATGAGCGACATCGCCGAAGGCATCCCCGGCGTGCACGCCTCGGTGGCGTTTCCGGGCCTGAGCATCAACGGCTTCACGGCGGCGTCCAACTCGGGCATCGTGTTTCTCACGCTCGATCCGTTCGAGCAGCGCACCACGCCCGAGCTCAGCGCCAACGCCATCGTCGGCCAGGTCAACCAGCGGCTGGGCGTGATCCAGGGCGCGTTTCTGTTCGTGCTCAACCCGCCGCCGGTCAGCGGGCTGGGCAACGCGGGTGGCTTCAAGCTGCAGCTGCAAGACCGCTCGGGCGCCGGCGAGCTCGCGCTCAACGGCGCGGTGCAGCAGCTCATGGGGCGCATCTACGGCAACCCCGACAGCTCGATCACGCAGGCCTTCAGCAGCTACCAGATCAACGTGCCGCAGCTGTTTGCCAACGTCGACCGGGTGCGCGCCAAGCAGATGGGCGTCAACCTCAACGACATCTACGACACGATGCAGACCTACCTCGGGTCGCTCTACGTCAACGACTTCAACCGCTTCGGCAAGACCTACCAGGTGATCGTGCAGGCCGATGCCGGCCACCGCGCGAAGGCCGAAGACATCGGCAACCTGAAGATCCGCAACCGCGCCGGCGAGATGGTGCCGCTGGGCGCCATGATGAGCGTCGAGCCCACCTTCGGGCCGGCCGCCGTGGGCCGCTACAACAGCACCTACGCGGCCGACTTCAACGGTGCGGCCAAGCCCGGTTTCAGCTCGGGCGAAGCGCAAGCCGAGATGGAAAAGATCCTCGCTGAAACGCTGCCGCGCGGCATGGGCTACCAGTGGACCGATCTGGTCTACCAGGAAAAGATCGCCGGCAACACGATGGTCGTGATCTTCCCGCTGTGCGTGCTGCTGGTGTTTCTGGTGCTGGCGGCCACTTATGAGAGCTGGGTGCTGCCGCTGGCCATCATCCTGATCGTGCCGATGTGCATCCTGAGCGCGGTGCTCGGCGTGTGGGGCAGCGGCTTTTTCGGGCAGCCGGCCGACAACAACATCTTCACGCAGATCGCCTTCGTGGTGCTGGTCGGACTGGCCTGCAAGAACGCCATCCTGATCGTCGAGTTCGCCCGCGAGCTCGAGCTGCAAGGGCGCACGCCGGTGCAAGCGGTGGTCGAGTCGTGCCGGCTGCGGCTGCGTCCGATCCTGATGACCTCGATCGCCTTCATCGCAGGGGTCATTCCGCTGGTGCTGTCGAGCGGCGCGGGCGCCGAGATGCGCCGCGCCATCGGCATCGCGGTGATGAGCGGCATGCTCGGCGTGACCGTGTTCGGGCTGGTGCTCACGCCGGTGTTTTATGCGGTGCTGCGCCGGCTGTGGCCCGCGCGGCTGCACCACGCGGGGCGTGATGCGACGCACGTCACCGCCACGGCCCCCCCGGGAGACAGCCATGTTTGAGGCCCTTGCCCCACGCGCCCAGCGCACTGCCGGCGCGGCCGCGCTCGCGCTGGCCCTGCTGGGCGCCGGCTGCACCGCCGTCGGCCCCGACCACCACACGCCGGCCGCCCACCTTGACGCTGGCTTCATTGGCGCGGGCGCCACCGTGCTCAACACGCAACCGGTGGGCGCCGACATCGCCACCTTCTGGCGCGGCTTCAACGACGCCGAGCTCAACGCGCTGATCGAGCGCGCCTTGCAGGCCAACGGCGATGTGCGCATCGCGCAGGCCCGGCTGCAAGAGGCCAGCGCCGCGCGCAGCGAGGTCGATGCGTCCACCTTGCCGCAGTTCGATGCGCAAGCCGGCGCGTCGCGCTCGATTTCGCCGCCCACGTCGGGGTTCGATCTGAGCCGCACCCAGCGCACCGGATCGGCCTACAGCACCGGCTTCGTGGCCAACTGGGAGCTCGACTTCTTCGGCCGCGAACGGCGCGCCAAGGAGTCCGCCGCCGCGCAGCTCAGCGCCAGCGAGGCCGGCCTGGGCGCCGCGCACACCAGCGTGGCCGCCGAGGTGGCGCGCAACTACCTGGAGCTGCGCGGCCTGCAGCGCCGGCTCGAGCTCACGCAAGCCGCGCTGGCCAACCAGCGCGAGTCGCTGGCCATCGCGCAAGCCCGCGTCGATGCCGGGCGCGGCACGCAGCTCGATCTGGAGCGCGCACGCATCCTGACTGCCACCACCGAGGCCGCGCTGCCCGTGCTGCAAGCCGACATCGACCTGGGCATCTACCGCCTGGCCACGCTCAGCGCGCAGCCACCGGCGGCCTTGCGTGCGCGGCTGATCGTGCCGGCCGCGCTGCCCACCCTGCCGCTCACCGACCTGGCCAGCCTGCCCGTGGGCACGCCCGTGCAATGGATGGCACGGCGGCCCGACGTGGCCGTGGCCGAGCGTCGCCTGGCCGCATCGACCGCCGAGATCGGCGTGACCACCGGCGAGCTCTACCCCAGCATCAGCATCAACGGCCTGCTGGGTCTGGCCTCCACGCGATTGAGCAACCTGGGCACGCGCGACTCGCAGCGCTTTGCCGCGGGTGCCAGCTTCTCGTGGACGCTGCTCGACTTCGGGCGCATCCGCGCGCGCATCGCCGCCAGCCAAGCGCGCGCCCAGCAAGACCTGGCCGCCTACGAGCAAACGCTGGCCACCGCGCTGGAAGAAACCGAAGGTGCTTTTGCCCAGTTCAGCCGCAGCGCCCAGCGCCGCGACAGCCTGTCGCGCGCCGAAGCCAGCTCGGGCGAAGCCACCCGCCTGGCCCGATTGCGCTACGAAGCCGGCGTGACCGACTTCCTGGCCGTGCTCGACGCCGAGCGCGAAGCGCTGTCGGTGCGCGACGCGCTGGCCCAGGCCGATGTGGCGCAGGCCACCTCGCTGGTGGCTGTGTATCGCTCGCTCGGTGGGGGTTGGTCGGCGCCGAAGTAGTCCCCGGCGCGCTGGCCATGCGCGAGTTGGCTATCGTCGGCCCGCTGATGCCGGCAACCCCACGAGGCGCCCCCTTGAACCCAACCGACTTTCCCAAAATCCTGTCGCCGTTCAGCGCCCAGGTGCTGGCGCTGCGGGCGCAACTGAGCGCGTTCGAGCGGCTCGATCCTGCCGCTCAGGCGGCGGCGCGCGACGTGCAGCTCAAGGAGCTGGTGCGGCACGCCCGCCGCCACAGCGGCTACTGGCAAAAAAAGCTGTCGGCGTATGGCAGCCGGGCCCGTTTCGACAGCCTGCCGGTGTTGTCGCGTGCCGATCTCCAGCAGCATGCGCACGCCATGGTGTGCCCGCCCGGCACGGCGCTGCCGCACACCCACCAGACCTTCGTGGCGCGCACCTCGGGGTCGACCGGCGTGCCCGTCGAGGTGACCAAGGGCTCGCCCGTCTACGAAATCGTTTACCAGGCGCACAGCCTGCGCAGCTTCGACTGGCACGCGCTGGACACGGCTCGCGACCTGGTGGCCGTGCGCGACGCGCCTGACGGCACCTACAGCCGGGCCTGGGGCGAGGTGTTGGCCGAGATCGGCTGGACCGGCCAGGCCAGCGTGCGCAACATGGTCGAGCACAGCCCCGAAGAGCTCTGGGAGTGGCTGCGCGAAACGACCGCCCCGTATCTGGTGACAACCGCGGCCATGGTGGCGCGGCTGGCGCACATCGCCCTGGCCGACCCGCGCGGCCCACGGCGCCGGCTCGAGGCCATCCTGACCTTCGGCGAAGCCGTCACCCCCGAGCACCGGCGCGCCGCCACGGAGGCGTTCGGCGCGCGCATCATCGACCGCTACTCGTCAGAAGAAGTGGGCTGGATCGCCTTCCAGTGCCCCCAGCACGATCACCACCACGCGCTGACGGCGAGCACCCACGTGGAGATCGTCGATGACGACAACCGCGCCGTGGCCCCCGGACAGGAAGGCCGCGTGCTGGTGACCTCGATGCACAGCCACGCGATGCCGATCATTCGCTACGACATCGGCGACCGCGCCATCGCGGGGGCCCGCTGCGACTGCGGCATCACGCTGCCGGTGATCACGCAGATCCTGGGCCGCCAGCGCAGCCTCATCGAGCTGCCCGACGGCACAAGCCGTCTGGCGCGGCTGACCGGCGAGCACTGGCGCGCCATCGCCCCGGTGAGCGAGTACCGCGTCGTGCAGTACCGCGATGGCGAGCTCGAAGCCTTCGTGGTGGCAGCCTGCCCGCTCACGCCCGCCCACACGCTGGCGATGCAGACCATGCTCCAGCAGCAACTGCATGCCGGCTTGAAGGTCACGGTGAGCCAGGTCGAGCGCATCGAGTGGGAGTCGCGCTGGAAGCGCATCGATGTGGCAAGGGTCGACCGGCTGCGCTCGGATGCGGCGTGAGCAGCCGGCTGAGTTCACGCGGCGCCCTCACCCTCACCGACCCGGCAACCTCACCGCCCCCGTCGCCAACGCGGTGCCCAGCAGGATCACCGCACAGCCCGCCACCATGTGCCAGGTGAGCAGCTCGCCCAGA
>CAIVGK010000007.1 GCA_903905475.1 uncultured Burkholderiales bacterium
CGGCGTGAGCAGCCGGCTGAGTTCACGCGGCGCCCTCACCCTCACCGACCCGGCAACCTCACCGCCCCCGTCGCCAACGCGGTGCCCAGCAGGATCACCGCACAGCCCGCCACCATGTGCCAGGTGAGCAGCTCGCCCAGAAACACGCGCCCCCACAGCATCGCAAAGGCCGGGATCAAGAAGGTGACGGCGATCGTGCGGGCTGGGCCGACGTTGGCGATCAAGCGGAAGAACAGCACATAGGCCACCGCGGTGCACGCCACCGCCAGCACCAGTGCAGCACCCCACGCGCGGGCCGAAGGCGGGACCGGCGGCCACCAGATGACCGCGGGCACGACGAGCAGCAGCGCGGCAGCCAGCAAGCTGCCGGCGGCGACCACGAGCGAGGGCACGCCGCTCAGGAAGCGCTTGGTGTAGCTCGCCGAGATGCCGTACAGCAGCGGCGCGCCCAGGCAGGCCAGCACCGCCCACAGAGAGCCACCGGGCTGGAAGCTCGCGCGGTCCCACGCCATCCACAGCACGCCGCCAAAGCCGATCGCCAGACCGAGCACGCCCGAGCGCGTGGGTCGGTCGCGCAGCCACAGCCACGCGATGACCGCGCCAAACAGCGGCGTGGCCGCATTGAAGATCGACGCCATGCCCGCGCTGAGGGACAGCGCGGCGTAGGTGAACAGCATGAACGGCAGCGTCGAGTTGGCCAGGCCCACCACCAGCAGGCGAAACCAATGCCGGCGCAACTCGCCGGCCTGCCCGCGCAGCACCAGCAGCGGCATCAGCAGCAGCGACGCCCCGATGACGCGCAGCGCGGCCAGCGCGACCGGCCCGAACTCGGGCGCGGCCACGCGCATGAACATGAACGACGCGCCCCACAGGGCGGCCAGGATACCCAGGTCCAGCAGGTCGGACGATTTCAAGCGGTGGGCTGCCGCATCAATCGGCCCACACCACCCAGCCCTGCCACGCCGTGAGCAGCACCACCGCGCCGAACACGATGCGGTACCAGGCGAAGCCGACGAAGTTGTGCGTGGACACGAAGCGGATCAGCCAGCGGATGCACAGCAAGGCGCTGACGAAGGCCACCACCGAGCCCACGGCGAACAGGGGCAGATCGGCCGCGTGCAGGGCCTCGCGCTGCTTCCACAGCGCGTAGGCGCCGGCACCCATCAGCGTGGGAATGCCCAGGAAGAAGCTGAACTCGGTGGCGCACTTTCGTGAAAAGCCCAGCACCATCGCGCCGATGATGGTCGCGCCCGAACGGCTGGTGCCGGGGATCATCGCCAGGCACTGCAGCAACCCGACCTTGAGCGCGTCGAGCGGACCCATGTCGTCGACCGACTCGATGCGCGCATGGCGCGTGCCGGCCAGCTCGAGGTGGCCGTACAGCCGCTCATGGCGCCGCTCGACCCACAGGATCACCAGCCCGCCGACGATGAACGCCAGCGCCACCGGCACCGGGTGAAACAGGTGCGCCTTGATGGCCTTGCCAAACGCCAGCCCGAGCACCACCGCCGGGATGAAGGCGATCAGCACATTGAGCGCAAAGCGCCGCGCCTGCGGGTCGTGCCCCAGCCCACTCACGGTGCGCTGCAGCCGCTCGCGGTACTGCCACACCACGGCGAGCATGGCGCCGGTCTGGATGGCGATCTCGAAGACCTTGGCGGTTTCGCCGGTGAAGTCGATCAGCGAGCCGGCCAGGATCAGGTGCCCGGTGCTCGAGATCGGCAAGAACTCGGTGATCCCCTCCACGAGGCCCATCAGGGCGGCTTTCAGCAGCAGCGTCAGGTCCAAGAAAACCCCCTCAAAAAAGACCGATGGATCATACGAGCCGGGTGTTTCAGACCCGCTGCGCCGTCACTCGTGGCGCAGCGCGTCGATGGGCAGCAGCTGCGAGGCGCGCTGCGCGGGGTAGTAGCCGAAGAACACGCCCACCGCGGCCGAAAAGCACACCGCGAGCACGAACGAGCCGGCGCTGAGCGACACCTGCCAGCCGGCAAAGGTGGCCACGCCCCAGGTGGCCGCCGCGCCCAGCGCCACGCCGATGGCGCCGCCGAGCAAGCTGAGCGTGATCGCCTCGATCAGGAACTGCAGCAAGATGTCGCGGGCCCGCGCGCCCACGGCCATGCGCAGGCCGATCTCGCGGGTGCGCTCGGTCACGCTGACCAGCATGATGTTCATGATGCCGATGCCGCCGACCACCAGGCTCACGCCGGCCACCGCCGACAGCAGCAGCGTCATGATGCGGCTCGACTCCTCTTGCGCTTGCAGCACCTCGGTGAGCTTGCGCACGTTGAAGTCGTCTTCCTGGCCGGGTGCCAGGCGGTGGCGCTGGCGCAGCAGCGAGCGGATGCCATCTTCGGCGTCGGTGAGGCTCTGGCCTTCTTGCACCTTGACGCTGACCACATAGACGCGCTTTTGCGGGCCGGCCAGCCAGCCCGCCAGTCGGTTGCGAAAGGTCGAGATCGGCACCATCAGCGTGTCGTCCTGGTCTTCGCCCTGCGAGTTCTGGCCCTTGCGCGCGAGCACGCCGATGACGGTCAGCGGAACGCCCTTGACGCGGATCACGCGGTCGATGGGGTCGTCTTCGCCAAACAGTTCGCGCGCCACCGTCTGGCCGAGCAGCACGACCTTGGCCGAGCCGGCCAGCTCGGAGGCGTCGAACACGCGCCCGCTGGCCACTGGCCATTCGCGCGCCTCCAGGTATTCGGCCGTGGTGCCCACGCCGCGCGTCGACCAGTTGGCGTTGCCCGAGACCACCTGGAAGGTGCCCGTCACCGACGGCGCAGCCACCAGCACCTCGGGCACCTCGGCGCCAATGGCGATGGCGTCACCTTCGGTCAGGCGCTGGCCGGTGCCCGCACCCAGGCGCAGGCCCGAGGCGTTGACCGCGCCGGGCATCACCAGCAGCAAGTTGGTGCCCAGTCCCTTGATCTGCTCGGCCACGCTTTGCTGCGCGCCGTTGCCGATCGCGATGGTGGTGATGACCGCGGCCACGCCGATGATGATGCCCAGCATCGTGAGGATGCTGCGCATGAGGTTGGTGGTCAGCGCGCGCCAGGCCGAGCGAAAGGCGGTCAGGGTGTTCATGCCGCCGCCTGCGCTTCGACTGGCGGGCGATAGGGCACTTGCACCGCGTCTTCGAGCACGCGGCCGTCGCGAAACACCACACGGCGGCGCGCCCAGGTGGCGATGTCGGCTTCGTGGGTGACCAGCACCACCGTCATGCCCTGCTCGTTGAGCTCGGCGAGCAGCCGCATGATGTCTTCGGAGGTCTGGCTGTCGAGCGCGCCGGTGGGCTCATCGGCCAGGATCAGCCGCGGGTTGTTGACCAGCGCGCGGGCGATCGCCACGCGCTGCTGCTGGCCGCCCGACAGCTCGGCCGGCGTGTGGCCCGAGCGCTCGCCCAGCCCCACGCGCTGCAAGCTGCGCAGCGCGCGCTCATGGCGCTCGACCGGCGGCACGTTGGCGTAGACCATGGGCAACTCGACGTTCTCGAGCGCCGAGGTGCGCGGCAGCAAGTTGAACTGCTGGAACACGAAGCCGATGCGCCGGTTGCGGATGGACGCCAGCGCATCGGCGCTCATCGCATCGACCGCCTCGCCGGCCAGCTGGTAGGTGCCCGTGGTGGGCTGGTCGAGGCAGCCCAGGATGTTCATCAGCGTGCTCTTGCCCGAACCCGACGCGCCCATGATGGCCACGAAGTCGCCCTCGGCGATGTCGAGCGACACGCCGCGCAGCGCGTGCACCGTCTGGCCGCCCATGGTGTAGGTCTTGGCCAGGTCGCGCGCGACCAGCAAGGGCTCGCCGAGGCTCAAAACGGGGCTCGCGGTGCGGCGCCGGGTCCGGTGCGCGCGGCACCCGGCGGGGCGCCGGCCGGCCTGCTGGCGCTGATGACCACGTCGGCGCCTTCCTTGATGAGATCGGCGTCGGGCTGGCGGGCGGTGCCCGGGCCGATCAGCAACTCGGTGGCCAGGCCATCGCTCACGCCCAATCGCACGAAGAACGCGCGCGGCTTGCCATCGGGCCCGAGGATGTGGATGCGCCCGCGCGCAGCGGAGCGAGCGCCGCCTTCGGAACGCTGGCGCGGTTTGGAATCGGCATCGCCCGGCTCGCCCGGCCGGCCGACGCGCGGCGCAGATGCCGCAGATGCCGCAGATGCCGCCGAGGCGACGGACGCGGCCGAGGCGGCCACGTCCACCGGCTCGATGCCCGCCAGCCGCACGCGCAGCGCGGCGTTGGGCACCTTGAGCACGCTGTCGCGCACTTCGGTGACGATGCGCACATTGGCCGTCATGCCCGGCAGCACCGCCGCGTTGGGATTGGCGAAGGCCACCACCACGGTGTAGGTCACCACGTTTTGCGCCGACACGGCGGCCTTGCGGATCTGGCCGACGCGCCCTTCGAAGCTGCGCCCCGGAAACGCGTCGATCGTGAAGGTGACCTTCTGATCGACGCGCACACGGGCGATGTCGGCCTCGTCGATGGCGGCTTCGACCTGCATGTCCGACAGGTTGCGCGCGATGACGAACAGCTCGGGCGCTTGCAAGCTGGCGGCCACCGTCTGGCCCACATCCACGCTGCGCTTGATGACCACGCCATCGACCGGCGAGCGGATCTCGGTGTGCTCGAGGTCGACACGCGCTTGCGCGAGTGCGGCCTCGCGCTGGCGCACCACGGCCTGCGCGGCCACCACCTGGGCGCGCGCCACCTCAAGCTGCGCGAGCGTGACCTTGAGCGCTTCGGCCAGCGTGCCCGCGGTGTTGCGCGAGGTCTCGAAATCGGCCTGCGAGACGAACTGCCGATCGAGCAGCTCTTGCTTGCGCAAGCGGTCGCGCTGCGCGTTGTCGGCGTCAAGCCGCGCGCGCGACACGCTGGCCGACACCGCGCCCACATTGGCCAGCGCGTTGAGCACCGCCGCACGGGCCGCCTCGAGATCGGCCGTGGCCTGATTGACGCGGTAGGTGAACACCTGCGGGTCGATGCGCGCGATCACCTGGCCTTGCGTGACTTCGCTGTTGAAGTCGACCCGCATTTCCTTGATCTGACCGGACACCTGGCTGCCCACGGTGACCTGGCGCACCGGGTTGACGGTGCCTGACGACGACACCGCCGCGAGCAGCGGGCCGCGCTCGAGCTTGGCCGTCTTGTAGGTGGCATCGGCCTCGGCTTCGCGCTGCGACCACCATGCGCCTGCCGCCGCCACCGCGATCACCACCCCGGCCACGCCCCACCAACGATTGAATTTCATGCGGTCGATTCTAGGGAGCGCCCCCAGGCCGACACGGCTTTGCAGGGGCTGTGCACACTCTCCAGCGCGCGGCCACTACAGTACCGGGCACCCGAGCGTTGAAGCACCCCCCTTGAATCTGCCCGTGACCCCCTCCGCGACACCCCCATCCGACCCTCGCAAACGCCGCATCGGCTGGACCGTGGCGCTGCTCGCAGCACTGCTGATCGCCGGCCTGGTGGCCCGCACCTTGTACGTGCGCTCGCAAGAGCGTGCGGCCGCGCAAGCGCCGCCCAAGCCGGCGCCGCCGCTCGAACTGGCCGCCGCCGACACGCTGGTGGTGCGCACGCAGGACTTCAACCGCACGCTGGCGGTGACCGGCGGGCTCAAGGCCTACAACAGCGCCGTGGTGCGCGCCAAGGTGGCCGCCGAAGTCAAGACGCTGTCGGTGCGTGAAGGCGACACGGTGAAAGCCGGCCAGACCATCGGCCAGCTCGACACGCTCGAAGTCGACCTGCGCGTGCAGCAAGCCGAGCAGAACGCCGCCTCGGCGCGCGCGCAACTCGACATCACCCGCCGCGCGCTCGACAACAACCGCGCACTGATGGCGCAAGGCTTCATCTCGCCCACCGGGCTCGAGAACTCGATCTCCAACGAATCGTCCGCACGCGCCACGCTGCAAGCGGCCGTGGCGGCGGTCGACCTGGCGCGCAAGGCACGCGCCGACACGCAACTGATCGCGCCGCTGTCAGGCCTGGTCTCGCAACGCCTGGTGCAAACGGGCGAGCGCGTGGCGGTCGACGCACGCCTGGTCGAGATCGTCGACCTCTCGCGCATCGAACTCGAAGCGGCCGTGACGCCCGAGGACGTGGCCCGCGTGGCCATCGGCCAGATGGCGCGGCTCGAGGTCGACGGGCTGGCCGCACCGGTGCCGGCGCGCGTGGTGCGCATCAACCCGAGCACCCAGGCCGGCACCCGCGCGGTGATGGTCTACCTGTCGATCGAGCCGCACCCGAACCTGCGCCAGGGCCTGTTTGCCACCGGCACCATCGATCTGGAAAGCCGCCGTGTGCTGGCCGTGCCGACCAGCGCGGTGCGCGTCGATCAGGCACAGCCCTACGTGCTGGCAGTGGTGGGCGACCACATCGCGCTGCGCAAGGTCACGCTCGGTGCGCGCGGCGAGTTGCGCATCGATGGCCGTGTCGAATCGGCGGTCGAAGTGACCGGCGGCGTCGATGAGGGCGCGGTGCTGCTGCGCGGTGCGACCGGTGCGCTGCGCGACGGCACGAAGGTGCGCGTGCCGGGCAGCGCCACGGCCGCGGCCACGCCAGGCGCCTCGGCCGCACGCTGAGCATGTGGTTCACCCGCATCTCGATCGGCAACCCGGTCATGGCCACGATGGTCATGCTGGCCTTCGTGGTGCTGGGGCTTTTCAGCTACCAGAAGCTGTCGGTCGACCAGTTCCCGAACATCGATTTCCCGACCGTGGTGGTGCAGTTCGACTACCCCGGCGCATCGCCCGAGATCGTCGAGACTGAAGTCACCAAGAAGATCGAGGAAGCCGTCAACACGGTGGCGGGCATCAACTCGCTGTACTCGCGCTCGTACGAGGGCAACTCGATCGTCATCATCGAGTTCAACCTTGATGTCGACGGTCGCAAGGCGGCCGAGGATGTGCGCGAAAAGATCGCGCTGGTGCGACCGAGCCTGCGCGACGAGGTCAAGGAGCCGCGCGTGTCGCGCTTCGATCCGGCGAGCACGCCGATCTTCAACGTGGCGGTGCTGTCACCCGATGGCCGCAAGTCACCGCAGGAGCTGACCACCTGGGCGCAGCAGGTGCTGCAAAAGCGGCTCGAGAACGTGCGCGGCGTGGGCTCGGTCAGCGTGGTGGGCGGCGTGTCGCGGCAGATCAACCTGTACCTCAAGCCGGCCGCGATGGAAGCGCTCGGCGTGAGCGTCGATGCGGTCATCAGCGCGGTGCGCAGCGAGAACCAGGAACTGCCCATGGGCTCGATCCGCTCGGTCGAGCAAGACCGCGTGGTGCAGGTCAATGCGCGCTTGAAACGCCCCGAGGAATTCCGCGAGATCGTGGTGGCGCGTCGCGGCGCGGCCAGCCCGGGCACCGGCAACGCCACGGTCAGCGGCGGCTCGCCGGTCCAGCTGTGGCAAGTGGCCGACGTGGTCGACGGCCCGCAGGAAATCGAAAGCCTCGCGCTCTACAACGGCCAGCGCACGGTGCTGCTGTCGGTGCTGAAGTCGCAAGGCGAAAACACCATCGAGGTGGTCGATGGCCTGCGTGCGGCGCTCGCGGGCGCGGCGGCCGTCACGCCGCCGGGCGTGGTGGTCGAGGTCAACCGCGACAACTCGCGCTCGATTCGCGTGTCGGTGGCCAACGTCAAGCGCACGCTGTTCGAAGGCGCAGCGCTGACCATGCTGATCGTGTTCCTGTTCCTCAACTCCTGGCGCAGCACGGTGATCACCGGCCTGACGCTGCCGATCTCGCTGATCGGCACCTTCGGCTTCATGTACGCCTTCGGCTTCACCATCAACAGCATCACGATGATGGCGCTCAGCCTGTGCGTGGGGCTGCTGATCGACGACGCGATCGTGGTGCGCGAGAACATCGTGCGCCACATGCAAATGGGCAAGACCGCCTACCGCGCGGCGATGGAGGGCACGCAGGAAATCGGCCTCGCGGTGCTGGCCACCACGCTGTCGATCGTGGCGGTGTTCCTGCCGATCGGCTTCATGGGCGGCATCGTGGGCAAGTTCTTCCACGAGTTCGGGCTGACCATCGTGGCCGCGGTGCTGATCTCGATGTTCGTGAGCTTCACGCTCGACCCGATGCTGTCGAGCATCTGGGACGACCCGCAGTCGGCGCACCACGGCGGCGCGGCACGCGGCGCGCGCACCAGCCTGTACGACCGCACGCTCGGCCGCGTGACGGGCTGGTTCGATGGCCTCACCGAGCACCTGGGCGACGCCTACCAGGCCATCTTGCGTTGGTCGTTGCGGCACCGACTGGCCACGCTGGGGATTGCGGCGTCCACGCTGGGCGTGAGCTTCGCGCTGATCCCGATGCTGGGCGCCGAGTTCATGCCCAAGGCCGACTTTTCGGAAACGCAAATCAACTTCTACACGCCGGTGGGCTCGTCGCTCGAGGTGACCGAAGCGCGCGCGAAGCAAGTCGATGCCGCGCTGCGCGAGTTGCCCGAAGTCAGGCACACCGTCACCACCATCAACTCCGGCAATGCCGCGGGCAAGATCTTCGGCGCGACCTACGTGCGGCTGGTCGACCGCGACCAGCGAAAGCGCAGCGTCAACGACATGACCGCGCCGCTGCGCGAAAAGCTCGAGTCCATCCCCGGCATCACCGTGACCAATCTGGGCCCCACCGACATGGGTGGCGGCAAGAGCTTGCAGTTCTCGATCCAGGGCAGCGACCTGCACGAGCTCGAGCGGCTGTCCAAGGGGATCATCGAGCAGCTGCGGCAAATCCCCGGGCTGGTCGATCTGGACAGCACGCTCAAGCCCGACAAGCCCACGGTGGCCATCGACGTGCGCCGCGAGGCGGCCTCGGACCTGGGGCTCAACGTCAATGCGCTGACCACGTCGCTGCGCTCGCTGGTGGCCGGCACCACGGTGGGCAACTGGCGCGCACCCGATGGCGAGAACTACGACGTGATCGTGCGACTCGCGCCCGATGCGCGCGATTCGATTGCCGACCTGCAGCGCCTGCCGGTGCCGGTGGTGGCCGGCGCCGACGGCATGCCGCGCATCGTGCGGTTGTCGCAGGTGGCCGATGTGCGTGCGTCGACCGGCCCCAACCAGATCAACCGGCGCGACCTCAACCGCGAGATCACGCTCGACGCCAACGCCTATGGGCGCAGCAGCGGTGATGTGTCCACCGACATCCGCCGCGTGCTCGACAGCGTGGCCTGGCCACCGGGCTACCGCTACACCTTTGGCGGCAGCACCAAGAACATGAACGAATCGTTCAGCTACGCGATCGGCTCGCTGGGCCTGGCGGTGGTCTTCATCTACATGATCCTGGCCAGCCAGTTCCGCAGCTTCATGCAGCCGATCGCGCTGATGAGCTCGCTGCCGCTCACGCTGATCGGCGTGGTGCTGTCGCTGCTGATCTTCCGCTCGACGCTCAACATGTTCAGCATCATCGGCGTGGTCATGCTGATGGGGCTGGTGACGAAAAACGCCATCTTGCTGATCGACTTCGCGATCCGCCTGCGCGAAGGCACCGTCGCGCCGTCGGGCCCCGCAGGTGCGCTGTTCAAGCCGGGTCTGGGCCTCGGTCGCGACGACGCGCTGCTGCACGCCGCTCAGGTGCGGCTGCGCCCGATCCTGATGACCACGCTGGCGATGATCTTCGGCATGGTGCCGCTGGCCTTCGCGCTGACCGAAGGCTCCGAACAACGCGCGCCGATGGGCCAGGCGGTGATCGGCGGGGTGATCGCCTCGTCGCTGCTCACGCTGGTGGTGGTGCCGGTGATCTACTGCTACCTTGACGACCTGAGCGGCTGGCTGCGGCGCCGGTTCGCGCCAATAAAATGAGCCCCATTCCCCTGCAAGAGAAACTTCATGGACATTGAACTGGCCCGCTTCAACATGATCGAGCAGCAAATCCGCCCCTGGGATGTGCTCGACGCCGACGTGCTGGCACTGCTGGCGTCGGTCAAGCGCGAAGACTTCGTGCCTGCCGAATCGCGCGCGATGGCCTTCGTCGACACCGAAGTGCCGCTGCACAGCAGCACCGGCCCGACGCAATGGATGCTGGCGCCGCGCGTCGAGGCGCGCTTGCTGCAAGAACTCAAGCTGCGCCGCCACGAGCGCGCGCTCGAAATCGGCGCGGGATCGGGCTTCATGGCCGCGTTGATGGGGCATCAGGCACAGCAGGTGCTCAGCTTCGAGATCGACCCCGACCTCGCACGCTTTGCACAGGCCAATCTGGCACGCGCCGGACTGCGCAACGTCACGGTGCGCCAGGGCGACGGCGCCAAGGGCTGCCCCACGGAAGCACCGTTCGACGCCATCGTGCTGTCGGGCTCGGTGGCTCAAGCGCCCAAGGCGCTGTTCGACCAGCTCAAGCCGGGCGGCCGCCTGGTGGCCATCGTCGGGCAGTTGCCGGTCATGGTGGCCACGCTGTACACCAAGGGCGCTGACGGCTCGGTGGGCAGCGTCGAGCTGTTTGACACCGTGGCGCCGCGCCTGTCGGGCTTCGACGAGCCCAGCCGCTTCCAGTTCTGATGTCACAGATCACGCCAGCCGAGTTCGCTGCGCTGCTCGCATCGCCCCCCGCGTCGGGCCTGCCGCTGCTGCTCGATGTGCGTGAGGTGTGGGAGTTCGAGCTCGCGGCGCTGCGGGCCGACGGTCTGGTCACGCTGAACCTGCCGATGAGCGAGATCGTCGAGCGCGTGGGCGAGTTGTGCCCCTCGCAGCCCACCATCTGCCTGTGTCACCACGGGGTGCGCAGCGCGCAGGTGGCGGGCTTTCTGGAGCGGCGCCACGGCTTCACCTGCGTCACCAATTTCAGCGGTGGCATCGACGCCTGGTCGATGCAGGTTGACCCCACCGTGCCGCGCTACTGAGCGCGCGCCGACCCTAGGAAACACCATGAGCACCGCCCTGCCCCCAACCATCCCGATGCGCGCGCCGCTTCGCGCCAGCCTGATCGCCCTCGCCCTGGGCCTGGCGGGTGCCGGCAGCGCGTGGTCGCAAAGCCTCGACGAGCTCTACACCGCCGCGCGCGGCTACGACCCGATCTACCTGGCGGCGCGCGCGCTGGCCGACTCGGCGCAGTACAAGGCGGCGCAAGCCGATGCGCTGATGCGGCCCACAGCCAACCTGACGGCCAGCGCCAACATGACGCGCACCGAATCGAGCGTGGCCGACATCTCCGCGCGCAACCGCACGGCCAGCCTGTCGGCGCGCCAGCCGCTGTTCAACCGCACCAGCAGCGCCACCATCGATCAGGCCGGCCGCCAGCTGGAAGCCTCGACCTACCAGCTCGAGACGGCCGAGCAGGATCTGATCGTGCGTCTGGCGCAAGCCTACTTCGATGTGCTGGCTGCGCAAGACGCACTGGCCACCACGCGCACCAGCAAGGCCGCCATCAGCGAGCAGCTGGCCTCGGCCAAGCGCAACTTCGAAGTCGGCACCGCCACCATCACCGACACGCGCGAGGCGCAGGCGCGCTTCGACCTGGCCACCGCCCAGGAAATCGCCGCCGACAACGACCTGCGCAACAAGCGCATCGCGCTCGATCAGCTGGTCGGCCGCAGCAACGTCGAACCCAAGGGCCTCACGCTGCCCGTGGTGCTGCCAGCCACCGCCCCGGCCGATGCCGAAGTCTGGGCGGGCAACGCCGATGCGCAGCATCCGTCGGTGCGTCAGGCCCGGCTCGCGCTCGAAGTGGCGCAGCTCGAAACCGAAAAGGCCCGCGCCGGCCACCTGCCCACCGTCGATGCGGTGGCCAACCTGGGCAACAACTACAGCTCGCGCAGCGGCATCAGCGGCAGCGGCCAGACGTCCATCGGCGGCACCACCAACTCGGGCAGCGTGGGCTTGCAGCTCAACGTGCCGCTGTTCGCCGGGTTCTCGGTGCAAAACCGCATCAAGGAAACGCTGCTGCTCGAAGACAAGTCGCGCAATGACCTCGAGGCCGCGCGGCGCGTCGTGTCGATCGCCACGCGCCAGGCCTACTTCGGGGTGCAGTCGCTGCAAGCGCAGGTGCTCGCGCTCGAGGCCGCCGAGTCGTCGAGCGCGCTGGCGCTCGAGGCCACGCAGCTCGGCTACAAGGTGGGCGTGCGGGTCAACATCGACGTGCTCAACGCCCAGACCCAGCTGTACACCACCCGCCGCGACCTCTCGAAGGCCCGCTACGACACCCTGGTGGCCAGCCTGAAGCTGCGCCAGGCCGCAGGCCAGCTCAAGCCCGACGATGTGTCGGCGGTGAGCCGGCTGCTGGCGCGCTGAGGCGCATCGGCCCGACAGCCAGCCAGCGCGCCCGAGCGGCAGGCGCGGCCTGTCAGCCACCCCAAAACCCGGCTCGTCAGCGCATCAGCGCCGTGATGAACTCGGTCATGCGAGCGGCGGCGCCGCGGTGGTGCGCCACGAACGCCAGCGCCCGCTCGGCACTTGGCATCGTCTGGCCGGAATCGGCCCCTGAGGTGGCCGCGGTGGGCGTGAGCATCGCCACCGCCAGCCGCACGGCGGCGGTGATGTCGGGCACCCGCTGCGCCGCGCCTTCTTGCAGCGCGCGCTCGGCCGCCTCGGCAAAGTTGAAGGTGTGCGGGCCCATCAGCACCGGGCAACCGCAGGCGGCGGCTTCGATCAGGTTCTGACCGCCCAGCGGCTCGAAGCTGCCACCGAGCAGCGCGACCTGCGCACAACCAAAGTAGCTGGCCATCTCGCCGATCGAGTCGCCCAACCACACATCGGCCGTGGCGGCGGCAGGCGGCGGCACATCGGCCCAGGTGCTGCGCCGCGACGCGCTCAAGCCGGCCGCCCCAATGAGCGCGGCCACCGCATCAAAACGCTGCGGATGGCGCGGCACGATCAACAACAGGGGGCGCGGTGCGGCTTGCCGCTGCCATGCGGCCAGCAGCGCGGCTTCTTCGCCCTCGCGGGTGCTGGCGGCGAGCACCACGGCCCGACCCGCCGCTTGCCGCCAGGCGGTGCCGCGCGCGAGCCCGGCCGCATCGGGCGTCACGTCGAACTTGAGGTTGCCGCAGACCTCGACGCGCCGGGCGCCAGCGGCGTGCAGCCGGGCCGCATCGAGCTGCGTTTGCGCGAGCACCAAGGCGATGCTCTGGGCTGCCGGGCGCAGCAGCGCCGTCAAGCGCTCGCCACGGCGTGCGCTGCGCTCGCTCAGCCGCGCGTTGGCCAGCACCATGGGGATGGCGCGGCGCTCGGCCTCGAGCAGCAAGTGGGGCCAGACCTCGGTTTCGATCAGCACGCCCAGCGCCGGCCGGAAGTGATCGAAAAACCGCACCACCGCACCGGGCGTGTCGACCGGCAGCCAGGCCTGCGCATCGCCCGCGCGCAGCAGTGACGCACCCGCTTCGCGGCCGGTGGCCGTGCCGTGGGTCAGCAGCAAGCGCATGCCGGGGCACTGCCCGCGCAGCGCGTCGATCAGCGCGGCGGCGGCCCGCGTTTCGCCGAGCGACACCGCATGCACCCACAGCCAACCGGAGCCGCGGGCCGCCTCGCGGTACAGGCCCACGCGCTCGCGCAGCGCAAAGCGGTACCGCGGCTCGGCCCGGCCGCGCCACCACAGCCGCAGCGCGTAGGCCGGCAAGGCCAGCCGCAACAGCGTGGCGTAGCCGATGCGCGCGAGGCGCTGCACGGGGGTTGGGGCGGCCGCCAGCGCCAACGCGTCAGTGCGCCGCGGTGGCGATCTGCGCGTCAGGCTTGACCGAGCGCAGCGCGGCCATGAAGGTGGCCTCGATGCGGCGCAGCGCCTTTTCGGTGTGGCCCTCGAAGCGCAACACCAGCACCGGCGTGGTGTTCGATGAGCGGATCAGCCCGAAGCCGTCCTTGTATTCGGCGCGCAAGCCGTCGATGGTGATGACCTCGAGCGCGCCTGGGAACTTGGCTGTGTCCAGCAGCTTTTGCACCAGCACCTTGGGCTCGCCTTCGGCGCACGGCACGTTGAGCTCGGGCGTGCTGAAGCTGGTGGGCAGCGCGTTGAGCACCTTGCTCGGGTCCTTGCTGCGGCTGAGGATCTCGAGCAGCCGCGCGGCCGTGTAGGTCGCGTCGTCAAAGCCGTACCAGCGCTCGCCGAAGAAGATGTGGCCGCTCATCTCGCCGGCGATTGGTGCCTTGACCTGCTTCATCTTGGCCTTGACCAGCGAGTGGCCGGTCTTCCACATCAGCGGCTTGCCGCCGGCCTTGCGGATCACCGGCGCCAGACGCTGCGTGCACTTGACGTCGAAGATCACCGTGGCGCCGGGGTTGCGGCCGAGGATGTCCTTGGCAAACAGCATCAGCTGGCGGTCGGGATAGATGATCTGGCCGTCCTGGGTGACCACGCCCAGGCGGTCGCCGTCGCCATCGAACGCGAGGCCGATTTCAGCGTCGGTGCTTTGCACGGTGCGGATCAGCTCGGCCAGGTTCTCCGGCTTGCTCGGATCGGGGTGGTGGTTGGGGAAGTCGCCGTCGACCTTCGAGTACAGCTCGGTGACCTCGCAGCCCAGCGAACGCAGGATGGCCGGCGCCGATGCGCCCGCAATGCCGTTGCCCGAGTCGACGACGATCTTCATCGGACGCTTGAGCTTGCAATCGCCGGCGATGCGCGCGCCGTACTCGGGCACGATGTCCATCGGCGCCGAGCGGCCGGGGCTGGCCACGTAATCCTCGTCTTGCATGCGCTGGCGCAGGCGCTGGATGTCATCGCCGTAGATGGCGCGGCCGGCCAGCACCATCTTGAAGCCGTTGTAGTCCTTGGGGTTGTGGCTGCCGGTGACCATGATCCCGCTGTGGCAACCCCGTCGACCGCGCGTGGCGGCCACGTAGTACAGCATCGGCGTGGTCACGGCGCCCAGATCGACCACATCCAGCCCGGTCGACACCAGACCGCGAATCAGCGCGGCGGCCAGCTTGGGTCCCGACAGGCGGCCATCGCGTCCGACCGCCACCGCCTTCTCACCGGCGGCCAGCGCCTCGGTGCCAAAGGCCCGCCCCAAGTGCTCGGCGAATGCGGGGCTGATGGTCTTGCCGACCACGCCACGGATGTCATAGGCCTTGAAGTTGGATGCGGTGACTTTCATGGAAATCCCGGCGGTTGATGTGCGGCGGATTGTAGGTTTGGGGTCACGTCGGTCGTTGAGCAATGCCAGCGCGCAGCGTGCTGGCGCATCATGGGCAGGTTTTCACCGCCCGACCGGCGCTCGAACCGGCTGCACACGATGAACCGCATCCTTCCCCCCACGCGGGCGTGGCCGCTGCACGGTGTGGCCGCCACGCGCCGCATCGAAGCCGATGCCACCGACGCGCTGCCGCCGCACACCTTGATGCGCCGCGCAGGTGAGGCGCTGGCCCAACTGACGCTGGCCCTTGCACCGCACGCGCAGCGCGTGTGGGTGGCTGCCGGCCCGGGCAACAACGGCGGCGACGGCCTCGAAGCCGCTGCGCTGTTGCAAGCGGCGGGCAAGCAGGTCCACGTGACCTGGCTGGGCGCGGCCGAGGGCGAGCAGCGTGCGCCGGCCGATGCGCTCGATGCCCACGCCCGCGCGGCGGCGGCCGGCGTGCTCATCAACGCCGAATGGCCCTCCGGACTGCAACCGCCCGACGTGGCGATCGACGCGCTGCTGGGCATCGGTGCCACGCGCGCGCCAGCCGACCGCATGGCGGAGCTGGTCGAGCGGCTCAACGCGCTGGCCTGCGAGGTGATCGCGGTCGATGTGCCATCCGGTCTGGATGCCGACCGCGGGCAGGCCTGGGGCACGGTGTGCGTGCGGGCGGACCACACGCTGTCGCTGCTGACGCTCAAGCCCGGCTTGTTCACCGCGAGCGGGCGCGATCGGTGCGGCGCGGTGTGGCTCGACACGCTGGAAGTCACCGACGACGACACGCCCGACGCGTGGCTGAGCGGCGCCGCGGCGCCGGTATCGCCGCGCCGTCACGCCCAGCACAAGGGCAGCTTCGGCGCTGTGGTGGTGGTCGGTGGCGCCACCGGCATGGCGGGAGCTGCCTTGCTGGCCGCCCGCGCCGCGCTGGCCGCCGGCGCGGGGCGTGTCATCGTCGACTGGCTGCAAGACGCCTCGCGCGCACCGGGCCTCGATGCGTTGCACCCCGAGCTGATGATGCCGCGCGACTGGTCGCTGTCAGAGCCAGCCGTGCTCAAGGCCGCCACCATCGTGTGCGGCTGCGGTGGCGGCCACGCGGTGCGCGAGCGGCTGCCGCGCCTGCTGAGCCTGGCCGGCCGGCTGGTGCTCGACGCCGATGCGCTCAACGCCATGGCCAGCGACCCGCAGCTGATGGTGCAGTTGCGGCAGCGGCGCCCTCGCGGGCTGGCCACGGTGATCACGCCCCACCCGCTGGAAGCCGCCCGGCTGCTGTCGCGTGACGTGACGCAGGTTCAAGCCGACCGGCTGGCGGCCGCCAAGGCCCTGACCGAGCTGACCGGCTGCGTGGTGGTGCTCAAGGGGTCCGGCAGCGTCACGGCGGCGCTGGGGCGCACGCCTCACATCAACGGCACCGGCAACGCCGCGTTGGCCAGCGGCGGCACCGGCGACGTGCTGGCCGGCTGGTTGGGCGGACGCTGGGCGCAAGCGGGTCGGCACGAGGCCCACCTGATCGATGAATTCGAGCTGGCGTTTGCCACGGCCTCGCAAGCCGTGGCCGACCACGGCGCTGCGGCCGAACCCGAGCGGCCCGGTGCCTTGGCGGCGAGCGAGTTGATCGAAGGGTTGCGGCGCCGGCTGGCGCCTTGAACAACGGCAACCGCTTGACGGGGCGGGCCCGTGCGGGTGCGGGGCCCGCGGGCGACTTGACGACGCCGTGACCCCCGCACGGCCCGGGCCGGGTCAGTGAGCGCGCGGGACGGGCGGTCTGGCGGGTTGATGACCGCCAGAACCGCGCCCTCGACTCAGCGCCGTTTGGCCGGCTTGGCGGCCTTGGGTGGGCCCTTGCGCGCCGGCGATTTGGCCGCGCGGGCCGGGTTCACACGCGCACCCGAGGCGCTGAACCCCTTGCGCTTGGTGATCGCCTTGGTCGCGCGGTCGGTCTCCTGGACCGAGGCCAGTTCGGTCACGACGCTCGTGTGGCGCTCGGCCGTGCGGTCGCGCTTGGCGCGCGCCATGGCCAGGTCTTCTTCGCCGTCACGCACCATGCGGAAGTCGATCTTGCGGCCATCGAGGTCGACCCGGCTGACCTGCACCCGCACGCGCGAACCCACCGCGTAACGCACGCCGGTGCGCTCGCCGCGCAGCTCTTGCTTGACCTCGTCGAAGCGGAAGTACTCGCCGCCCAGTTCAGTGATGTGCACCAGCCCTTCGACGTAGAGCCCGTCGAGCTGCACGAACAGGCCGAAGCTGGTGGCTGCGCTGACACGGCCGCTGTATTCCTCGCCCAGGTGCTCGCGCATGTAGCGGCACTTGAGCCACGCCTCGACATCGCGCGAGGCCTCGTCGGCGCGGCGCTCGTTGGCGCTGCAATGCGCGCCGGCGAGTTCCCACAATGCGCCTTCGGCGCTGAGCGCCACAGCCTTGGCGGTCGCGGCCTGTTTCGCGGGCTTGCGCGTGACGCGCGCGGCCGGCATCGACTCGACCAGACCCTTGCTAAGCAAGTAACGCTTGGCCCCCAGGATGGCCTTGATCACGCGGTGCACCAGCAAGTCGGGATAGCGGCGAATCGGGCTGGTGAAGTGCGTGTAGGCGTCGTAGGCCAGCCCGAAGTGGCCGGCGTTGCTCGCGGTGTAGATGGCCTGCTGCATCGAGCGCAGCAGCATCGAGTGGATCTGCTCGGCGTCGATGCGGTCCTTGGTGGCCGCGGCGATCTGCTGGTATTCGCGCGGATGCGGGTCGTCGCTGATCGACAGGCCCAGACCGAGCGCCTTGAGGTAGTTCTGCAGCAGCGTCTTCTTCTCGGGCGTCGGGCCCTCGTGCACCCGGAACAGCGACGAATGCTTGGCCGTGGCGATGAAGTCGGCCGCGCACACATTGGCCGCCAGCATCGCTTCTTCGATCAGCTTGTGCGCCTCGTTGCGCGTGCGCGGAATGATCTTTTCGATGCGACCGTTGTCGTCGCACACGATCTGCGTTTCGGTGGTCTCGAAATCAATCGCACCGCGCTTGCCGCGCTCCTTGATCAGCGCGCGGTACACCTCGTTGAGGTTGAGCAGGTCATCGACCAGGTCCTTGCGGCGCAGCGCCTCGGGCCCACGCGTGTTGCCCAGAATGGCGGCCACCTCGTTGTAGGTGAAGCGCGCGTGCGAGTTGATCACCGCCGGGAAGAACTGGTACGCATGGATCTCGCCGGTGGCGGTGATCAGCATGTCGCACACCATCGCGAGGCGGTCCTCGTTCGGGTTCAGCGAACACAGTCCGTTGGACAGCTTCTCGGGCAGCATCGGGATCACCCGGCGCGGGAAGTACACCGAGGTGGCGCGCTCGTAGGCATCGTGATCGAGCGGCTCGCCCGGCTTGACGTAGTGGCTCACGTCGGCGATGGCCACCACCAGGCGCCAGCCCTTGGCGCGGCCGACCTTGGCCGGCTCGCAGTACACGGCGTCGTCGAAGTCGCGCGCGTCTTCGCCGTCGATGGTGACCAGCGCCACGTCGGTCAAATCGATGCGCTGCTTGCGGTCGATCGGGCGGATCTTGTCGGGCAGGCCTGCGGCCTGGGCCAGCGTCTCGGGCGAAAAACAGTGCGGCACTTCGTACTTGCGCACCGCGATCTCGATTTCCATGCCGGGGTCGTCGATCTCGCCGAGCACCTCGGTGACACGGCCCACCGGCTGCGAAAACATCGACGCCGGCTCGGTCAACTCGACCGCCACCACCTGACCGGCGGTGGCATTGGCCACGGCGTTCTTCGGGATCAGGATGTCCTGGCCATAGCGCTTGTCCTCGGGCGCGACCAGCCACACGCCGCTTTCGTGCAGCAGGCGTCCGATGATCGGCGCCTTCTTGCGTTCGATGATCTCGAGCACGCGCGCTTCGGGGCGGCCCTTGCGATCGAAGCGGGTGATGCGGGCCTTGACGCGATCGCGGTGCAGCACCGCGCGCATCTCCTGCTGGGAAAGATACAGATCGGGTTGGCCGTCGTCGCGAATGACGAACCCATGTCCGTCGCGGTGGCCTTGAACGACGCCCTCGATCTCGCTCACGAGATCACCACCAATGGTGCTGGGGGGCTGCTTATTAGGTTTTTCGATGATAGACTTTCAGGCTTCCTGAAGGCCCAGGTGGCGGAATTGGTAGACGCACTAGTTTCAGGTACTAGCGAGTAACTTCGTGGAGGTTCGAGTCCTCTCCTGGGCACCAAATATAACTAAGCCAGCTTTCGCTGGCTTTGTTGTTTCTGGACTCCGCGATGCGGATTCAGATCGAGAATTTCTTCGCCAGACCGTCCGGCCGCAAGGTGTCGTACTCCTCAAACGGCTGGTGAATCCAGGGACTGGTGGGCAGCAGTTCGACGTGGTAATCCGGTACGTAGGACGACACGCCCTTGGTCCAGATGACCGCCGATCGCAGCTCGCTGATGGACGGCATGCCACGCAGCCGTTCAACCACGGCGCTCAGCGTCACGCCGGAGTCGGCCAGGTCATCGACCAGCAACACCCGCCCGCCCAACTCACCTTGAGGCAAGGTGATGTAAGTCGCCATGTCGAGCCGGCCTTGCACCGAACCTGAGTGGTCGCGGTACGAGCTGGTGGACATGATGCCCAGCGGCTTGTCGAACACGCGCGAGAGCACATCGCCAGGACGCATGCCGCCGCGCGCGAGGCACAGGATCTGATCGAACTGCCAGCCCGAGGCGTGGATCTTCAGTGCCAGACGCTCGGTGAGCATGTGGTACTCGTCCCACGACACGTACAGGTGCTTGCCGTCGTCGGTCAGCATGAAACGCGTTCGTTGGGCCGGCGAGGTTGGCGTGATGTCATCGGGATCAGTTCTGGTAAGGGTGACGCAGCAAGATGGTGTGATCGCGATCGGGGCCCGTGGAGACCATGTCGATTGGCGCGCCGATGAAAGACTGCACGCGCTCAAGGTAGCGGCGCGCATTGAGCGGCAGCGCATCCCAGGCGGTCACACCGAACGTGGTTTCGGTCCAGCCCGGGAACGACTCGTAGATCGGCACGCAGGCCTTGATGTCGTCGGCATCGAGCGGCAGGATGTCGACGCGTGAGCCGTGCAGCGCATAGCCCACACACACCTTGATCTCGGTCAGCCCGTCGAGCACGTCGAGCTTGGTGATGCACAGGCCCGACACGCCATTGATGATGATCGAGCGCTTGAGCGCTGCCGCATCGAGCCAGCCGCAGCGGCGTGGCCGGCCGGTGACGGTGCCGCGCTCCTGGCCCACGGTGGACAGGTGGTGGCCGACCGTGCCCGGCTCATCCATCGGCAGCTCGGTCGGGAACGGGCCGCTGCCCACGCGGGTGGTGTACGCCTTGGTGATGCCCAGGATGTAGTGCAGCAGATCGGGGCCGACGCCCGCGCCGGCAGCCGCGTTGCCGGCCACGCAGTTGCTCGAGGTGACGTACGGATAGGTGCCGTGATCGATGTCGAGCAGCGTGCCTTGCGCGCCCTCGAACAGCAAGTTGGCACCGGCACGATTGGCCGTGTGCAGCGCGTAGCCCACGTCGGCCATCATCGGCTTGATCTGCTCGGCCGCGAGCATGGCCATGTCAAAGATGGGCTGGAATTCGAGCGCCGTCGAATTGAGGTAACCCGCCAACGCGAAGTTGTGCAGGGCCAGCAGTTCGCGCAGCTTCTCGGCAAACCGCTCGGGATGCTTCAGGTCCTGCACGCGCAACGCGCGACGCGCCACCTTGTCTTCATAGGCCGGGCCGATGCCCTTGCCGGTGGTGCCGATCTTGCCGGCGCCGCTGCTCTCGCGCAGCGCCTCGCGGGCCTTGTCGACTTCCACATGGAACGGCAGGATCAGCGGGCAGGACTCGCTGATGAACAGCCGCGAACGCACATCGAGACCGATGGCTTCAAGCCGGCCGATCTCGAGCAACAGGTGCGACGGATCGACCACCACACCATTGCCGATGTAGCAGGCCACGCCGTCGCGCATGATCCCCGAGGGGATCAGCTGCAACGCCGTCTTCACACCCTTGATCACCAACGTGTGCCCGGCGTTGTGACCGCCTTGAAAGCGCACCACGCCTTGCGCATGGTCGGTGAGCCAGTCGACGACCTTGCCCTTGCCCTCGTCGCCCCACTGGGTTCCGACCACCACCACATTGCGTCCGGCCGTGCCAGATTGAGACTCACGCATCACTTGTTCATCCAGAAAAAGACCGGCGTCATGCCGGCCACATCACAAAACCCTGACGACCCAGTGCGAACCATCAAACACCAGTTCGCGGTCGCAGCCTTGACCTTCCAACTCATGCCCTGGCAACAGGCACACCACCGACTCGCCACGCTGGCGCAACTGACGCACCGCAGCGCGCAAGGCGGGATCTTCCGACCAGGGCGCGCGGATCATCGGCACCGCGTGATCAACCTCCAGGCGTTCGGCCAGCTCTTTCAGATCGACCACGCTGAAGCCAACGGCCGGGCGGCTGCGGCCGAAGACGGCGCCCACCTCGTCGTAGCGGCCCCCCCGAACCAGCGCGTCGCTGGATCCCGGCGCATACACCGCAAAGCGCGCGCCGCTGTAGTAGGCCGAACCGCCCAGATCGCCCAGGTCAAAGCCCACGCGAACCTCGGGGTAGGCCTCACGAACATGGCGCGCCAACAGCCGCAGGTCTCGCAGGGCGGCGGTGATGAGCGGATGCTTCGGAAGCAACTGTTCAGCCTGATCGAGCACTCCATCGCCGCCGTACAAGCGCAGCAGCGACTGCAACGCAGCGCGCGCTGACGACGGCAGACCGTTCGACAACTCGGCCAGCAGCGCGCCGTCCTTGGCGGCCAGGGCATCGATCAGCGATGCCGTCTGTGCCGCATCGACCGGCACGCCAGCCAGCACGCCACGCACGATGCGCGCGTCGCTCATGTCGAGCGTGGCGTCGCCCAGACCCACGGCCTTCACGCAATCGAGCGCCAGGTCGATCACCTCGAGGTCGGCTTCGAGCCCGACGTGCCCGAAGATCTCGGCACCGAACTGCAGCGGCTCCCGCGTGCCGTGCAGACCCGAAGGCAAGGTGTTCAACAACGGGCCGCAGTAGCAAAGGCGCGTCACCCCCTCGCGGTTGAGCAGGTGGGCGTCGATGCGCGCGACCTGCGGCGTGCTGTCCGCACGAATGCCCACTGTGCGCCCGCTGAGCTGATCGACCAGCTTGAAGGTGCGCAGATCGAGCTCGCGCCCGGTGCCACTCAGCAGCGACTCGAGGTGCTCGAGCAACGGAGGAATGACCAACTCGAAGCCGTAGTGGCCAGCCACATCGAGCAGACTGCGGCGCATGCGCTCGACGTGTCTGGCGCGGGCGGGCAAAACGTCAGCGATGTGCTCAGGCAGCAGCCAAGCAGACACCATGGAAATCACCAGCCTGTTAAATGGGAGATTGTAGAAAGCCGCAAACGCGGCAAACGATCAGGGCAGCGAAAAGATCAGCAGGGCACCGCCGAGCAGCAGTGCCAGCAACCCCAGGAACCGCAACTGACCATCGGCCAGTTTTGCAGCCTGCTCGGACACGGATCGCCAGCGTTGCGGGCTGATCAGAGGCAGCAGCCCTTCAAGCACCAGCATCAAACCAGCTGCTGCCAGCAGCAGGCTCCAGAAATCGCCCGACTCGGTCACTTGGCCGGCGCTGTGTTGCCCCGCATGGCCTTGAAGAACTCGCTCGATGGATCAACCACCATCACGTCGGTCTTGTTGCGAAAGCTGATGCGATAGGCCTCGAGGCTGCGATAGAACTGCGCGAATTGCGGGTCACGCCCGAACGACTCCGCGTACAGCGCAGACGCCTTGGCATCGCCCTCGCCCTTGACCTTTTGCGCATCCCGGTAGGCCTCGGCCACGATCACCTCACGCTGGCGATCGGCATCGGCGCGAATCTTTTCAGCCTCCGCAGCACCCGTCGAACGCAGTTCATTGGCCACGCGCTTGCGCTCGGACTCCATGCGTCGGTACACCGAGTCAGTGATGTTCGAAGAAAAATCAACCCGCTTGATGCGCACATCGACGATCTCGATGCCGAACGACTTGGCCTCATCGCCCAGGCGCACGCGCACACCTTGCATGACACGGTCGCGGTCGGTGGCCAGCATGGCCTGCACGGTGCGCTTGGTCACCTCTTCGTTGAAAGCGGCCTGCACGATCGGGCTGAGGCGACTTTCGACATTGCGCATGTCGACGCCGTTGTTGCGGATGAACTGGCGCGCGTCGGTCACGCGCCACTTGACCAGCCAGTCGATCACCAGGCTCTTCTTTTCGGCGGTGAAGATGGGGCGGGTTTCAGGGCTGTCCAGCGTTTGCGTGCGCCGGTCGATGAAGACCACGTTTTGCAAAGGCGGCGGCAGCTTGAACTTGAGCCCGGGTTCGGTGACCACTTCCTTGATTTCGCCCAGTGCGTAGATCACGGCGAACTGGCGCTGATCCACGATGAAGAGCGTCGAGAACGCCACCATCAGCACGATCAGAGCGCCAACGACATAAAAGCCAATGCGGTTCATGGGATTGCGTTCCGTGTGGGTTCAGCGACCGTCGCGGTCGCGTCCGCGTTGACCATCGCGCGAGCGCGGGTCAACGGCAGCGGGTTGAGCAGGGGCCGGTGTGGGGGTACTTTCAACTGCGGCAGGTGCGCCAGGAGTCGGCACACCGCCGGCTTGCTGCATGAGCTTGTCGAGCGGCAGGTACAGCAAGTTCGAATTGCCACGGCTGTCCACCAGCACCTTGCTGACATTCGAATAGACCTGCTGCATGGCGTCGATGTAGAGCCGGTCACGTGTCACAGCGGGCGCCTTCTTGTACTCGACCAGCACACTGGAAAAGCGCTGCGAATCACCCTCGGCCTGCGCCACCACGCGCGACTTGTAGCCTTCGGCTTCCTCACGCAGCCGCGCTGCGGTGCCCTGGGCTTTCGGGATCACGTCGTTGGCGTAGGCCTGGCCCTCGTTCTTCAGGCGCTCGCGGTCGGCACCGGCCTTGAAG
>CAIVGK010000008.1 GCA_903905475.1 uncultured Burkholderiales bacterium
ATGAGGCGCGTGTCAGCGGGCTCATCGAACACGACCACGGCGAGATCGACCTGCCGCTCGGCGCCGACTGGCCGCAGCGGCCGCGGCAAAGGGTCGATCACGCCCACGGCAAACCGTCGCTGACGCGCTACCGCGTGCTGTCGCGCGATGTGGCTGGCTGCACCACGCGGTTGTTGCTGCAGCCCGTCACCGGACGCTCGCACCAGCTGCGCTTGCACCTGCAGGCCATCGGCCACCCGATCGAAGGCGATGCGCTGTACGCGCCGCCCGATGCGGCTGCGATGCACGAGCGGCTGATGCTGCACGCGACACGACTCGAACTGCGCCACCCGCTCACAGGCTCCCCACTGAGCCTGTGCAGCAAGACCCCCTTCTGAAGCCCCGGATCCGCAAACTCAACCGACCATGAACCACCGTCTCGTCATCATCACCGGCGCCTCGCGGGGCCTGGGCGCCGCACTGGCCGAGCAGTTGCTGCAACCGGGCACGGTGATGCTGTGCCTGTCACGCCAGCCCCACCCCACGCTCGCGCAGCAAGCCGCTCAAGCGCAGGTTCAGCTCGAGACGTGGTCGCGCGACCTGATCGAGTGCGTGGCGGTGGCCGACGAGGTCGAGCACTGGTTGCGCGAGTTCGATGCGCAGCGCTTCGATCAGGCGCTGTTGATCAACAACGCCGGGGTCATCCCCACGGTGGGACCGGTGACCGGCTGCAGCAACGCCGAGTTGTCGGCCGCGCTGCGCGTCGGGCTGGAAGCCACGGTGCTGCTCACGGCGAGCTTTTTGCGCTCGACCATGGGTTGGCGTGCCGACCGGCGCGCGCTCAACATCTCGTCAGGCCTCGGGCGCCGCGCGATCGCGGGCAGCGCGCTGTATTGCGGCGCCAAGGCCGGCATGGATCACTTCTCGCGCGCCGTGGCGCTCGACGAAGCGCATCGCGCGGCCAGCGGTGGCCCCGCAGCCGCGCGCATCGTTTCGCTCGCGCCGGGCGTGGTCGACACCGACATGCAGTGGCAACTGCGGTCGGCCGACGCGGCTGGGTTTCCCGCGCGCGACAACTTCGAGCGGCTGCACGCCAGCGGTCAACTCGAGAGCGCTGACGTCACCGCGGCGAAGATCGTGGCGTACCTGCAGCGAGCCGACTTCGGCGCCGAGCCGCTCGCCGACATCCGCCTGGTCTGACGCGTTGTCAGTCGCGCGGCGGGCCCTGGAATCCGCCACGCCGAAAGGTGAGGACCAGCGTGTCGCGATGGCCATCCGGAGCCAGGGGCTGGATCGGTGTGGTCTCGTGGATCACCCGCTCGTCGTCGAGCATCAGCAGCGTCCACGGCTCGGTCATCGTGAAGCGGATGCCGGTCGGGCCGTCGGCGTCGAACACGCGCGTCTCGCCGCCCTTGACGCCGCAGCGCTCGGCCAGCGCCACCACCACGAAATCAACCCCGTCACGGTGCGCGCCCTCGGGCGTGGGGCGGCCGATGCCGTCGGTGGTGTCGATGCGGAACTGATGCGCCTCGACGTACCACGGCTGCGCGCCCTTGACCGCCGAGCACACCTCGGCCAGGCGCTGCAGCAACTGTGTCCACGCCGGCTGCGCGATCACCGCCGGATCGATGGGCTCGAACAGCCGATCGAGGCCACCGTGCAGTGCGTTGTATTCGACCGGCTGCCAGTGCGAGCGGTGCGGCACCTGTTCGACATCCCGGCCCCGCACGACAAAGCATGAATGCCGCCGCCGCCGATAGCGCCCGCCATCACGCAGGAAGTTGTCAGCAGGCAGATCGTTCCAGGCCGGGTTCAGCGCGGCCAGTGCGCTGCCGTCAACGCCGGTCAGCGAGCACACGGAAGCCGCATCCAGCGCCGCATGGCCCGCACTGGCCAAGGCTTGCGGAAGATCGTCCGCGGCGACACAAGGGGGTTTCAGCAGCATCGGGAAGTCGGTGGCAACGGGGTCGTCGATTACACCGCAAGGTGCTGGCCCCCGCGATGACCGAGATCAGACGCTGGTCTGGCCAGCGGCGGCTGAGTTCGCAAGCGCATCGCCGCTCGGCGCAGCGAGCACCGTGACGCGAACCCCCGCCACCGACACCACCTGAAGCGCGCGGATCTTGCAGGTCTTGCGCAACTCGTCGCGACCATCGACTTGCACGCGACCTTCGGCCACCATGAGCTTGGCAGCCCCGCCGCTGGGCGCCACACCCAAGGCCTTGAGCAGCGCATCGAGCGCGATGTACTCGCCGCGCAGTTCGAAATCGATCAATTGCATGAGCTGGATCCCGGAGAAAAGGCGATTGTGTTTCACCGAAAGCCCAAATGAGGCCCTGCTCGGCCAGTCGATGGGGTACATTCGGGATACAGGTATACGCAAGACCGTGGTTGCTAGTGATCTCATCTCACCTGCTTCTGTTCTGAAGCGGGATCGCAAGAAATCCCCAGTTCGATCTTGAGTGTCTCTGCATGCGGCAGCATGTGCAGCCGCATATTTTTTTGATTGATAGGAATACGTCCATGACGACGCAAACAGGTACCGTGAAGTGGTTCAACGAGAGCAAGGGCTACGGCTTCATCGCTCAAGATGCAGGCGGCGCTGACCTCTTCGCCCACTTCCGTGACATCACGGGCACCGGCTTCAAGACCCTGGTCGAAAACCAGAAGGTCGAATTTGAAGTCAAGCAAGGCCAAAAGGGCCTGCAGGCAGCCAACATCCGCGTGCTGTAAA
>CAIVGK010000009.1 GCA_903905475.1 uncultured Burkholderiales bacterium
AGGCCGCCGCACCTGCGAAGAAGGCCGCCGCTCCAGCCAAGAAGGCTGCTGCGCCTGCCAAGAAGGCAGTCACCAAGCCTGCTGCCAAGGCCCCGGCCAAGAAGGCTGCCGCCAAGCCGGCTGTCCCTGCGGCCAAGACGACGCTCAGCCCACAAGCTGCGTGGCCGTTCCCGACGGGCACCAAGCCCTGATTCGGCGGGGCCCGCGCAGGCGGGCTTCATCGAGCATCAAACCCGGCCGCGGCCGGGTTTTTTGTGTTCAAAGACCGAGCAAGGCCCTGTCGATGTGGTGGTTCTGACCGCCGCGTGACGCAATCTTCAAGGCGCCGACCCGGTTGCCCAACTCAACGCAGCGTTGCAGTGGCCAGCCACGCTCCAGGCCGTAGAGCAAGGCGCCACGAAAGGCGTCTCCGCAGCCCGTGGGATCGAGAACCTCGGTGGCGCTCACGCCGGGCACATGCGTGCATCGGCCCTGCTCCCAGACATCGCAACCTTCGGCACCCAGCGTCACGATCACGCCCGCGAGATGCGACGTTGACAGCGTCTCGAGGCTGCGCCCCGTGCGGTCGCACAGCATGCGTGCCTCGTAGTCGTTGACGGCCACCCAGGTGGCCTGCGCGACGAAACGATTGAGCTCGTCGCCGTCAAACATCGGCAGCCCCTGACCGGGGTCAAACACGAAGGGAATCTTCGCTGCAGCGAGTTGCTGCGCGTGCTCGATCATCGCGTCGCGCCCATCGGGCGCGATGATGGCGATGCGGATGTCAGCCCGGTCAGGCACCGGCGTGAGCTGAGCTGACTGCATGGCGCCGGGGTGGAATGCCGTGATCTGGTTGTTGTTGCTGTCGGTGATGATGATGGCTTGGGCGGTGAAGCTGTCGCTCTCGATGCGCACGTGATCCGTGCACACCCCCCAGTGGACCAGGCGTTGCAGGTATTGCGCGCCGTCACTGCCCAGGGCTGCCAGCACCAGTGGCTCGCCGCCGAGCTGGCTGAGCGTGTAGGCGATGTTGCCGGCGCAGCCGCCGAACTCGCGCCTGAGCGTGGGGACCAGAAACGACACGTTGAGGATGTGCACCTGTTCGGGCAGGATCTGTTCGGCGAAGTGGCCGCCGAAGGTGGTGATGGTGTCGAACGCGAGTGATCCGCAAATCAGGGCAGGCATGGAGGCTCCGGGGAACGGGGGAATCAGGGGTAGAACACTTCAACGGTGTAGCCGCTCACCTTGCTGCCGGTGACCGCCAGGCTCAGCCGAAGGGGGGTCTCGACTCCGGGCTGGAGCAGTGGCGCCAGGCCTTCGAAGTCGGTGGGCAGCAACGCCCGACGCGACACCACCTCACCGTGGGTGTCGGTCAGCGACAGATCGAGCGCGGGCATCGCCACCGGCAGCAATCCGCGGTTCTGCAGCGTCACGACCAGCTTCAACGCGTCGGGAGCGTCGGCGCGTTCGGCTGCGCTCAGGGCCGAGTTTTCGATGCGCACCGACTCGATGCGATGCAAGGGGTCGATGCGGCATCCGGCCACAGCGCAGTAGCGCTTCAAGATGGATTGCGACGCGGGCCACTGGGCCGCGATCTGGTGGCGAAAGTGATGCGCTGCCTGGGCGATCAGACCCAGCAACATCAACAGCGCCAACAGGCCCAGCGCCAGGCGCACCGGGGTGCGCTGCCACCGCTGGTCCCGGTCGGACTGAAGCACGAAGCCCGGCGCATGCGCCGAATCGGCCATCGGCTCGAACCGTGTGCCGTCGGTCTGGGCGCGCTCAACGAGGGTGCCCTCGGGTTCAGCCGCGGGGGCGTCATCGCCCTCCCGGGCTGACTCGGCGCTCGGACTCGCCGCGAATGAATCGGTCGAATCTTCCGGTGTCTGGTACCCGACTTCCGGCGCAGGCGGTGACGCCTCGAAGTCGTTGGCGTCAGGCTGGCCAGCGAGCGGCGCGGCCGGCTCCTCCCATGCAGCTGGGGCGTCGTGTTCCAGATCGAACAGCCCTTGCTCCGCATCGAACACCGCATGGCAACGACCGCAACGCACCCAGCCCTCGGACACCTTGAGCTGGTCCAGAACGACGCGAAATATCGTTCCGCACGAGGTGCAACGGGTGGCGAAGCTCATCGCCGAATGATGCCACGCGGCCTCACGCGGGCCGATGTGCCGTCATCAGGATCCAGCCGTCCTCGGCGTCGCTCGTGACGAGCGACAGCCACGGCGCGTAAGCCTCGGTCAGTTCAGCGGCCTGTCGATCCAGGATGCCTGCCAGCACCAGGTCACCGCCGGCTTGCACATGGGCGCACAACAGCGGCGCCATCAACTTCAGCGGCGTGGCCAGGATGTTGGCCAGCACCAGCGGGTAGGGGCCGCATGCGATGTCGGGCAGACCGGCCTGCACGGTCGCCCCGTTGTCACGGGCGTTGTCGACCGTGGCCTGCACGGCGTCGGGGTCGATGTCGACCGCCTCGATGCCTCGGGCGCCATGCAGCGCGGCACCGATGGCGAGGATGCCCGATCCACAGCCGTAGTCGAGCACCCGCGACCACTGCGCGCTGCGCTCGGCTGCGTGCTGCGCGATCCAGCGCAGGCACATGCGGGTGGTCGGGTGGGTACCGGTGCCGAACGCCATGCCGGGGTCGAGCCGTATCACCCTTTGCGCCTCGGCAGGCGTTTCGTGCCAGCTCGGCACCACCCAGAAATCGGGCGTGATCGGCACCGGCGTGAATTGCGACTGCGTCAGCCGCACCCAGTCCTGATCGACCAGCGGCGTGATCGACTGCAGTTGCACCGCACTCGCCCAGTCCTGCGCGAGCAGCAGCTCGGCGGCTTCCTGGGCCGCCCGCTCGTCGTCGAACAGCGCCTTCACGATCGAGCGATCCCAACCCTTGCGGGCCACGGGCATGCCGGGCTCACCAAACAGCGCGCGCTCGGCCTCGGTGTTGGCGTCGGCATCCTCGACGGACACCGACAGCGCACCGAGCTCGTCCATCAGCGCATCGCTCACCGATTCGGCCTCGTCCTGCGGGCACAGCAGCAGCAACTCGACCATGTCAGTACCCACTTGAGGTGGCAGTGCAGATCAACGCTTGTGCCCGCTCATCCACTCCTCCAGGTAGTGGATGCTGGTGCCGCCTTCGACGAACTTGGCATCGACCATCAACTCGCGGTGCAGTGGAATGTTGGTCGAGATGCCTTCGATCACCGTCTCGGACAACGCGATGCGCATGCGCGCCAGGGCCTGCTCGCGGGTGTCGCCGTGAACGATGATCTTGCCGATCATCGAGTCGTAGTGGGGCGGCACGAAGTAGTTGGTGTAGGCGTGCGAATCGACGCGCACCCCCGGTCCGCCCGGCGGGTGCCAGGTGGTGATGCGACCGGGCGACGGCGTGAACTTGTACGGATCCTCGGCGTTGATGCGGCACTCGATCGAGTGGCCGCGCGTTTCCACCTGGCGTTGCGTGAACGGCAGCTTTTCCAGCGCGGCAATGCGGATTTGCATTTGCACGATGTCGATGCCGGTGACCAGTTCGGTCACGGGGTGCTCGACCTGGATGCGCGTGTTCATCTCGATGAAGAAGAACTCGCCGTTCTCGAACAGGAACTCGAAAGTGCCGGCGCCTCGGTAGCCGATCTTCTTGCACGCGGCGACGCAGCGCTCGCCCAGTCGCTCGATCGCGCGACGCGGAATGCCTGGCGCTGGCGCTTCTTCGATGATCTTCTGGTGGCGCCGCTGCATCGAACAGTCGCGGTCGCCCAGCCACAGCGCGTTGCGGTGCTGGTCGGCGAGCACCTGGATCTCGATGTGACGCGGGTTCTGGAGAAATTTCTCCATGTAGACCGCCGGGTTGCCAAACGCCGCGCCGGCTTCGGTGCGGGTGGTCTGCACCGCATGCAGCAAGGCGGCTTCGGTGTGCACCACGCGCATGCCGCGTCCGCCGCCGCCGCCCGAGGCCTTGATGATCACCGGATACCCGATGGCGCGCGCGGCCTTGACGATTTCGCGTGGGTCTTCGCCGAGCGCGCCTTCGCTGCCCGGCACGCACGGCACGCCGGACTTGATCATGGCCTGCTTGGCCGAGACCTTGTCGCCCATCATGCGGATGCATTCGGGGGACGGGCCGATGAAGGTGAAGCCACTGCGCTCGACACGCTCGGCGAAGTCGGCGTTTTCGGACAGGAAGCCGTAGCCGGGGTGGATGGCCTCGGCGTCAGTGACTTCGGCCGTCGAGATGATCGCCGGCATGTTGAGGTAGCTGAGCGATGACGCCGCCGGTCCGATGCACACCGCCTCGTCGGCGAGCTTGACGTACTTGGCCTCGCGGTCGGCTTCGGAATAGACCACCACCGACTTGATGCCGAGCTCGCGGCAGGCGCGCTGAATGCGCAGCGCGATCTCGCCGCGGTTGGCTATGAGTATTTTCTTGAACATCAACGAACCCGGCTCACTCGACGATGAACAGGGGCTGGCCGAACTCCACCGCCTGGCCGTTCTCGCACAGCACACGGGTGACCTTGCCCGTCTTGTCGGCTTCGATCTCGTTCATGATCTTCATCGCTTCGATGATGCAGATGGCCTCGCCTTCCTTGACCTCCGAGCCGATGTCAGCCAGCGGCTTGCCGCCGGGGCTCGCGGCACGGTAGAAGGTTCCGACCATCGGGGACTTCACCACGTGGCCGGTTTCCACCGGCGCTTCGGCCACGGCGAGTGCCACGGGCTGAGCGGGCGCCAGCGGCGGCGCTACCGCGGGCGCCGGCACGTGGCTCGCCATGGCTGCGCGCGGATCGGCCTTGACGATGCGCACCTTGCCTTCGGCTTCGGTGATTTCGAGTTCCGAGATGTTCGATTCCGATACCAGATCGATCAGCGTCTTGAGTTTGCGTAAGTCCATGCGAGAGCTCCAACAGGGTGTCTGGTCAGACGTGGGACAGAGGGTTCGTGCTGCGCTGCGCCGGGATGACCCTCGGTGCGGCGCGTCACTGAGAGATTGACGATTCAGCGGCCGGCGTGGTGCATCGCGTGATCCAGGGCCAGGCGGTAGCCGTCGGCGCCCAAGCCACAGATCACGCCCACCGCCAGATCGGAGAAATAAGAGTGGTGGCGAAACGGCTCACGCCGGTGAATGTTCGACAGGTGCACCTCGATGAACGGAATGCTCACCGCGGCCAGGGCATCGCGCAGACCCACGCTGGTGTGGGTCAGGGCGGCCGGGTTGATGATGATGAACTGGCTGCCATCGGTGCGCGCAGCCTGCACACGGTCGATCAGCGCGCCTTCGTGGTTGCTTTGAAACGTGTGCACCACCGAGCCGGACTGGGCCGCTGTTTGCACCAGATCGGCGTCGATCTGCTCAAGCGTTCGGCTGCCATAGACGCCGGGTTCACGGGTTCCCAGCAGGTTCAGGTTGGGTCCATGGAGCACGAGAATTTGCATGAAGATGATTCGGCGGGCCTCTCGGATGCCGGGTCGCTGGTCTGCAGGGGGAGGACTTTACGCTGCTTGAGGTGCGTTGGCGTTTTTTGCAGCCAAATTAACGCCATGCGGCATTTCGGCCGCCGCCGGACACCGGTTCGGGGTCACCCAGCGGTCAAGCCCGCCCAGCGGGTCAGGTCGGCGGGCTTCAGCGCCCCCAGTTTGCGCTCGATCACCCGGGCGTCGCGCCCCAGCACCACGGTGAAGGGCAGCGAACCTTCGGGGTTGCCCAGCGTTCGGGCCAGCTCGGTGCCTTCCAGCCCCGCCAGGCCGATCGGAAAGCCCACCGGACGCCGCGCGAGGAACTCGCGCACCGGCGTGGGGCTGTCGATCGCGAGCCCGACCACGTTCCAGCCGCGGACTTGCTGCTGGCGATGGAACTCGTCGATCAGGGGCATTTCTCTCACGCACGGCGGGCACCAGGTGGCCCAGAAATTCAGCAACAGCGGCGCGCCGCGCAGGCTCGCCAGCGCCAGTTCACCGCCGCCCGGTTGCTCGAAGCGCAGCGCCCAGAACTCGGCGCCGGGGGCGTCGCCAGCGGCGCCACTCACCCAGTGGCGGCTGGCAAAACCAGCACCGCCCGCCAGTGCCGCAGCGGCCACCCCACCCAGCACCCAGGTGCGTCGATTCATGTCGGGTTCTCCATTCGCTGTTGCAGCGCGGGCAGGTCGCCGCGCTGGGTCTGTCCGCTGGCATCGGGCTTGAGGCCGCCGCGCAGGTCGTCGTGATCGAGCACCGTGAGGAACACGGTGACTTCCTCGCCGAGCGCGCGGCTCGGGCTGCTCACGCGCAGCACATCGACTGGCAGGTTGCGCGGGCCAGACTGGCTGCCGATGTCGAAATCGATGCCCCGGTTGAGCATGCCCATCTCGGCGGCCTTCGGGTCGTCGCAATACAACTCGATGTGCACGCTCGACAGCCGCGTGGCGGTGCCGCGCCACACCGCGCCCGTCAGGTGCGGCCGAAACTCGGCGAGTCGCTTCATCCAGGCCGCCGCCACGTCGCGCAAGGCGGCGAGTTCGGCGGGTTGGGTGTCGGCGCAAAACAGCGCCAGGTAGGCGCGCACCTCGTTTTCCACGGCGACGTTGTCGGGCAACGCGGCCGCACGGGTGCTGCGCTTGCCCAGATCGCGCGCGGCCCGACGTTTGGCCGGCCCGTACTCCAGGCCTTCCTCGACCACCAGGCGGGCGGCGCTGGCGGCGATCTCGGCGGTCAGGTCAGACGACATGGTGGGCTGGCAGGCGGGTCAAGGCAGCTCGACGGCGCCCATGCGCGCGGACACCGTGGCCGCGCGCGACAGCAGGTAGGGCGAGTCGGGACGTTTCTCGAAGCGCTTGGGCGCGGGCAGCATCACGGCCAGCCGCGCCGCGGCCATCGGGGTGAGCCGCGCCGCGCTGGTGTGAAAGTAGTGCTGCGCCGCGGCCTCGGCGCCGAAGATGCCTTCGCCCCACTCGACGCTGTTGAGGTAGATCTCGAGGATGCGACGCTTGTCGAGCATCGCTTCGAGCATGAAGGTGAGGATGAATTCCTGCGCCTTGCGCGGCAGGCTGCGCTCGCTGCTCAGGAACAGGTTTTTCGCCAGTTGCTGGGTGATCGTCGAGCCGCCGATCACCTTGGGCTCGACCTTGCGCGGCGTCTTGGCTTCGAACCGGGCGTTGATCATCTCGGCGCGGGTTTGCGCCTTCTGGTTGCGCTCCCAGGCCTTTTCGAGCGCGTCCCAGTCGACGCCGTTGTGCTCGGCGAAGCTGGAGTCCTCCGAGGCGATCACCGCGCGCTTGAGGTGGGGCGAGATGCGCGCGTCGTCCACCCAGCGCTGACTCCAGCCGAGCGTGTGCTGCTCGCTCAGCAAGCGCCAGATCTCGGACCGCTGGAAACTCGTCGACGTCGGGTCGACCACCGCCATCAGCGCAATGCGCAGCGCAAAGTACAGCTGCAGCGCGACCAGCGCCACCGCCACCAGCGCGGCGAACCGCAGCCATGACGCCCGCGGGCTTTTCTTCATGGCGCCTTGCCCGCAGCCAGCCGCTGCTGCAGCGCCACGAGCACCGGGGCCGTGGCAGGCCGCACGCCGCGCCAGACGAAAAACGATTCGCCCGCCTGCTCGACCAGCATGCCCAGCCCGTCGCGCCCGAGCGCACCGTGGGCCGCAGCCCACTCCATGAAGGGCTGCGCTGCCGCGCCGTACATCATGTCAAGCGCCAGCGTGCCGGTGCGCAGCGACGCGGCCGGCACCGGCACGCCGCCCGAGTGCAGGCTGCTCGCGCTGGCGTTGACCACCACGTCGAACCCGCAGCCAGGCTGCTGCAGGCTGGCCACGCGCAGGCTCACGCCGTGCGTCGCGGCCCAGTCGGCGTGCCGCGCGGCCAGCGCTTCGGCCTTGTCGGCGGTGCGGTTGCACAGCACCAGCTCGGCGGGCCGGGCGGCGATCAGCGCGCCCAGCGCTCCGGCCGCCGCGCCACCCGCACCGACCAGCAGCACGCGCACACCCGCCAGCGGCACGCCGGCGTTGTGTTCGATGTCGCGCACCAGACCGGCACCGTCGGTGTTGTCGGCAAGCCAGCCGCCGGCGTCGAAGCGCAACAGGTTGGCCGCTTGCGCCAGGGCGGCGCGCTCGGTGGCCTGTGCGCCCAGCGCAAACGCCTCGAACTTGAACGGCACCGTGACGTTGCAGCCGCGCGCCGGACCGGGTGTGGCCGGGCCGGCGGCCGACGCATCGACAACAAACTCGCCCACGCTGCCACCCGGCGCATCGGCGAAGGCACGGATCGCCTGCGCGAAGCCGCCCTCATCGAGCGGACACAGCAATCGTCCGTAGCGCAACGTCTGAGCGGTGGCCGCCGCAAACAAGGCATGGATGAACGGCGACTGGCTGTGCGCCACCGGGTGGCCGGCCACGGCGTAGTGGTCGATGGGGGTCATCAAGGTGTCTTTCAACGGGAGGAGGGGCTTTGCACCGTGGTCTCGAGGCCATCCTCGCGGGTGAAGCGAAAGCGCGAGGTGACCACCATCTGGTCGAATTCCGCCCTCATCTTGGCCGAGAACGGGCCGAACGGACTGGCCGCGCGCACGATCGCGATCGCCTGCCGGTCGAGCGCCCTGGATGGCGACGGGCGCACGACCTCGGTGTCGATCACGCGGCCCGCCGCGTCGATCGTCACGTTCATCGTCAGCTCGCCGTACAGCTTTTGCCCGCCTTGTTCGGGGAAATGGCTGGTGCCACGGTCTTCGATCTTGCGGCGCAGCCGGTCGTAGTACTGCGCGTAGGCGACCTCGCGCGTGGCCGGGCTGATGTAGCGCTTCTTCGGCCGGGCGTTTTCCTCGTTGACGCGCTTTTCGATCTGCGCGAGCAGCTGCACCAGCTGGCGCCGCTTGTCTTCCGTGGCCCGCTCGCTCAGCGAGCCCTCGTCGTGGCTCGGATCGAACGACGGCATCAGCGCGAGTTCGCGGCGCACCTGCGTGAGCAACTGCTGCTGGGCTTGTTGCAGTTGCTCGATTTGCTTGCGCGAGGTTTCTTCCGCGTCACCGATCTCGGCTTGCGCCGACGGCAGCAGCGGCGACGTGGCCCGACCGGTGGCGGCTTCGCCGCCGCCGGCGAGCGAGACCTGCGCGACCGCCTGAGCGTGCTCCACCGGCGCGCTCGAGCGCGAGTTGACCAGGATCACCTCGAGCGGCGTGTCCTCGAAAAGGCGGTTGAAGCGTTCGGGATCGACGAAGCGGATCGTCAGCAGCGCTGCATGCACCGCCAACGAAAAGAGCAGCGCCACCCACAGCGTCGACAGCTTGCCGAACATGCGCTCAGGTATCGGTTCGGGCGGTCAAGGGAGCGCCACCGCCGCCTCTGCAGCGCCTTCGGCTGGCGCGTCCTGCAAGTCGATGGCCAGCGTGAGCGGCCCTGCCGCATCGGCACCGTCGTCGGCCGCTTCATCGGGCTCCACGGCGTCATCGGCTTCGCTGGTGGGGTCGTCGATGCGGGCCAGCACGCTGGCGTGCAGATCGAGCGTGAGCAGGTCGCTGCCGGTCAGGCGCACGCGCACCCGGGCACCGCGCGGCAGGGCCTCGGCACCAAGCGCGCGAAACACCAGCGGCAGCGTGTCGGCGCGCACCAGACCGTCTTTCATCACCGCAGCTTCGAGCTCGGCGACGCCTTCTTGGGCCAGATGCTTGAGCGTCCAGTAGCGCTCGATCGCCGACTGGAAGGCGTTGTAGGCGCTGTAGGCGGCCTCGAAGCCCGAGATGATCGCGAACAGCGCGGTGTCCTTGGGCTTGAACGGCGCGGCCAGTGCGGCGGTGCGCCCGTGCCGCACGCAGGCAATGATCTGCCACTGGTTGACCAGATCGACGTAGCGCCGCAGCGGCGAGGTGGCCCAGGTGTATTGCGCGACGCCCATGCCAGCGTGCGGTGCCGGCCGGGTGCCCATGCGCACCTTGACGCCGGGCGCCATGCTGGCCTGGCTGCGGTAGATGCCCGGCACGCCGTTGTTGGCGATCCAGCCGCCCCAGGTGCTGTTCGCCAGGATCATGGCCTCGGCCACGATCAGGTCGAGCGACGAGCCGCGAGCCCGCGTGCTGATGAGCACGCGCTCATCGCCGCGCGGTGCATCGGCCGGCTCGGCGTCATCTGCGGCCTCGAGGCGGAAGTTGTAGTCGGGACGGTTGAAGTTTTCGGGCTTGCCGCGCAACACCTCTCGAGCGGCCTTCAGGTGCCGCGCGAGCCGGTAGGCAAAGGCCAGCTCGGGGGCGAAGTCGTAGTCGGCCGGCTGCTCGCCGGTCAGCGTGGCTTCGGTGATCACGCCGTCGAGCTGGTCGTGCCGCAAGTTGGCGGCGATCGGCACCCGGTCGAGCCGGGTCTCGCTGGCGGTGACTTCCAGCGTGGCTTCGTCCATCGTCACGTACAGCGACACGGCCGGGCATTCGCGTCCGGCCATCAGCGTGTAGACCTGCACCACGTCGTCGGGCAGCATGGTCAGCTTGTGGCCTGGCATGTAGACGGTGGAAAAACGGTCGCGCGCCAGCTTGTCGACCGCACTGTCGGGTGAGATGGCCAGCGCCGGTGCGGCGATGTGCACGCCAAACACCACGGTGCCGCTGCCCAGGCCTTGCACCGACAACGCATCGTCGATCTCGGTGGTCTGCGAATCGTCGATCGAAAAGGCCCGCACCGAGGCCAGTTCGAGCGACTCCCTGATCGCGGGTGCTTCGAGTGGCGGGAAGCTGGTGCCCTTGGGAAAGTGCTCGAACAAGAAGCGCTTCCAGTGGAACTGGTACGGCGAATCGATGGCGCCGGCGCCGGTCAGCAAGTCGAGCGGTGCCTTTTGCGAGCGCCGGGCCGCTTCGACCACGGCCTTGTACTCAGGGCCGTTCTTGTCGGGCTTGAACAAGATCTTGTACAGCTGCTCGCGCACCGGCGCCGGGCACACGCCCGCGGCGAGCTCGACCGCCCAGGCTTCGATCTGCGCGACTTGCTGCTTCTTGCGCTCGATGCCCAGCAGCGCGGCTTTCACGGTTTCTTCCGGTGCTTTCTTGAAGCTGCCCTTGCCGAGCCGGCGAAAGTAGTGCGGCGCATCGAACAGGCGAAACAGCGCGGCCGTGTGCTGCACAAGTCCCGCCTTGGCATCGAAGTAGTCGCGGGCCAGATCGGCGAAGCCGAATTCGCCTTCGGGGGCGAATTCCCAGGCCAGATCGAGATCGATCTCGCGCGCCAGGGCCTGCGCCTCGGCCACCAGTTCGGCCGGTTGCGGCTTGTCGAACTTGAGCATCACGTTGGTCGACTTGACCTTCACGCGCTTGCCGGAATCGAGTTCGACCTGCATCGAACTGTCGGCTTCGGACATCACTCGTCCGGCGTGGAACTTTCCTGCTTCTTCATAGAGGGCGTACATAGGCGAGGAATTGTCGTCCATGCCCCAGCCGCGGCCGGCTGGCGGGGCCTTTGGCGTCAGGGCGAGGCGAGGCCGGGAAAGACCCACAGCAGCGCCGCGGTCATCGTCACGTAGCGGGCGAACTTGCCGATCGCCATGTAGACCACGCACGGCCAGAACGGCAGCTTGAGCCATCCCGCCACCGAGCACAGCGGGTCGCCCACGACGGGCAGCCAAGCGAGCAGGCAGGCCTTCGCCCCGTAGCGCTCCAGCCAACGCATGGCTTTGCGGTGCGCGCTCGTGGGGTCCGGTGTCTTCGCGCCCGCACCGCCAGATTGCGCCTCGCGTTTGGCGTGAAGCTTGCGCACGGCGTTGCCTGCGCCCAGCCCCATCCACCAGCTGACCATGCCGCCCAGCGTGTTGCCCACGGTGGCCACCAGCACGGCCGGCCAAAACAGATGCGGGTTCAGCTTGACCAGGCCGAACACCGCCGGCTCGGAGCCCAGCGGCAGCAGCGTGGCCGAGATGAAAGACACCACGAACAAGGTGCTCAGGCCGACTTCCGGCAAGGCCAGAGTGACCACCAACCACGCCAGCAACGGCTGCATCCAGGCTTCCATCTCAGGGATTATCGGGATGCCGACCAGCGCTCCGTCGGGGCGGAACCCGACGCTATACTCTGCCTCCTTTTTAAGCAGATACGGCCCCTCCACCCCATGAACATCGGCCACATCTCGCTGACAAACAACCTGTTTGTCGCGCCGATGGCAGGGGTCACCGACCGGCCGTTCCGCCAGTGGTGCAAGCGCCTGGGGGCCGGCTACGCAGTCAGCGAGATGGTCACTTCGCGCCGCGAACTGTGGACCAGCCTGAAGACCAGCCGCCGCGCCAACCACGACGGCGAGGTCGAGCCCATCTCGGTGCAGATCGCCGGCACCGACCCGCTGATGATGGCCGAGGCTGCGGCCTACAACATCGATCGCGGCGCGCAGATCATCGACATCAACATGGGCTGCCCGGCCAAGAAAGTGTGCAACGTGTGGGCCGGCTCGGCGCTGATGCAAAACGAGCCGCTGGCGCTGGCCATCATCAGCGCCGTGGTGGCCGCGTGCGAGCCGCACCGCGTGCCGGTGACTTTGAAGATGCGAACCGGCTGGTGCCACGACGAGCGCAACGCGCTGGTGCTGGCGCGTGCGGCCGAGAGCGCCGGCATCGCGATGGTCACGGTGCACGGTCGCACCCGCGAGCAGGGCTACCGCGGCTTCGCGGAGTACGACACCATCGCTGCGGTCAAGGCCGCGCTGCGCATTCCGGTGGTGGCCAATGGCGACATCGACAGCCCCGAAAAGGCCCGCGAGGTGCTGCGCTACACCGGTGCCGACGCGCTGATGATCGGCCGCGCGGCGCAGGGTCGGCCGTGGATCTTTCGCGAGATCGCGCACTTTCTGGCCACCGGCGAACACCTGCCGGCCACGCCGGTGGCGCAGGCGCGGCAGTGGTTGCTCGAACACCTGCTCGACCACTACAGCCTGTACGGCGAGCGCGCCGGCGTGCGCACCGCGCGCAAGCACATCGGCTGGGCGGTGCGCTCGCTGCCGGGCGGCGAAGCGTTTCGCACTGACATGAACCGGCTCGAGACTTGCGAGGATCAGATTCGAGCGGTGGGTGATTTCCTCGGCGAACTGGCCGAACGCCAAGCGCTGTGGCCGGCGATCGCCCCAGGGTCGGCCCATGAACACGAGGCCAGCACCGCCCCAACGTCCTGCGATGCCCCCATCGCCGCCGCCAACCACGCTTCCATTCGATTGACAGCATGAGCACCAAGCGACAAATAGAAGACTGCGTCCGCGACCGCCTGGAGGACTACTTCACCGACCTGGACGGCATCGAGCCGGCGGCGATGTACGACATGATCCTCAAGGTGGTCGAGCGCCCGCTGCTCGACGTGGTGATGAAGCACGCCGATCAAAACCAGAGCCGCGCCGCCGAATGGCTGGGCATCAACCGCAACACGCTGCGCCGCAAGCTCCTCGAGCACAAGCTGCTCGACTGAACCGGCGTCAGACCCAGGCGGCCGCGCTGCCTTCGCCTGACGCCTTTGAACGTCTTTCTCGATCACTCTTCAGGATCTTCCATGCACGCGCTTATTTCCGTATCCGACAAGACCGGCGTCCTTGAATTGGCACGCGGCCTGGCCGCGCTGGGCGTCCAACTGCTGTCGACCGGCGGCACCGCCAAGCTGCTCGCCGAGGGCGGCCTGGCCGTCACCGAGGTGGCCGACCACACCGGATTCCCCGAGATGCTCGATGGCCGCGTGAAGACGCTGCACCCGAAGATCCACGGCGGCTTGCTGGCACGGCGCGACCTGCCCGAGCACCGCGCTGCGCTCACCGAGCACGGCATCGACACCATCGACTTGCTGGTGGTCAACCTGTACCCGTTCGAGGCCACGGTGGCCAAGCCCGGCTGCACGCTCGAAGACGCGATCGAGAACATCGACATCGGCGGCCCGGCGATGGTGCGTTCGGCGGCCAAGAACTGGGAGCATGTGGCGGTGCTGACCGACGCGGCGCAATACGCCGGCGTGCTCGCCGAGCTGCAAGCCCATGGCGCGGTGCAGCGCTGCACGCGCTTTGCGCTGGCGGTGGCTGCCTTCAACCGCATCTCGAACTACGACGCGGCGATCAGCGACCACCTGTCGTCGTTGACGCTGGCCGTGGCAGGCGAGCCCACGCGCAGCGAGTACCCGGCGCAAAGCAACGGCCGTTTCGTCAAGCTGCAAGACCTGCGCTACGGCGAGAACCCGCACCAGAGCGCCGCGTTCTACCGCGATTTGAACCCGGCGCCCGGCTCGCTGGTCACCGCCGTGCAGCTGCAGGGCAAGGAGCTGTCGTACAACAACATCGCCGATGCCGATGCCGCCTGGGAATGCGTCAAGTCGTTCGGCCCGGCCGACGCAGCCGCGGCGTGCGTGATCGTCAAGCACGCCAACCCGTGTGGCGTGGCGCTGGCGGCGAGTGCTGCCGAGGCGTACGCGCAAGCCTTCAAGACCGACCCGACCTCGGCGTTCGGCGGGATCATCGCCTTCAACGTCGAGGTCGATGCCGAAGCCGCCCGGCGCGTGGCCGCCCAATTCCTCGAAGTGCTGATCGCCCCGTCGTACACCGTCGAGGCGCTGGCCGTCCTGTCGGCCAAGACGGCCACGCGTGTGCTGCGCATCCCGCTCGACGGCGTCGACCGCGCCGGTGCCACCGCCTGGTCGCGCGGGCGCAACCAGCAAGACATCAAGCGCGTGGGCTCCGGGCTGCTGATCCAGGGCGCCGACGACCACGAGGTGCTGCGCAGCGAGCTGAAGGTGGTGACCCGCTTGCAGCCCACCGAAGCGCAATGGGTCGATCTGCTGTTCGCGTGGAAGGTCGCCAAGTACGTCAAGAGCAACGCCATCGTGTTTTGCGGCGGTGCCATGACGTTGGGCGTCGGGGCCGGGCAGATGAGCCGCATCGACTCGGCACGCATCGCCAGCATCAAGGCCGCCAACGCCGGGCTGACGCTGGCCGGCTCGGCGGTGGCGAGCGATGCGTTCTTTCCGTTTCGTGACGGGCTCGACGTGGTGTGCGACGCCGGGGCGACGTCGGTCATCCACCCCGGCGGATCGGTGCGCGATGGTGAGGTGATCGCCGCTGCCGACGAGCGCGGCATCGCGATGGTGCTCACCGGGGTGAGGCATTTCCGGCATTGAGCCGGGGCCTCATCACCGACCCATGCGCATCCTGGGCATCGACCCCGGTCTGCGAACCACCGGCTTTGGCGTCATCGAGTCCGAGGGCGCCCGGCTGGCCTACGTGGCCAGCGGCACCATCAAGACCGACACGGTCGACATCGGGCAGCTGCCCGCACGGCTGAAGATCATCTTCGACGGCGTGCGCGAGGTGAGCGCACGCTATTCGCCAGACTGTGCCGCGGTCGAGATCGTCTTCGTCAACGTCAACCCGCAGTCGACACTGCTGCTCGGTCAGGCGCGTGGCGCGGCCATCACCGCTCTGGTCAGCGCCGGGCTGGAAGTGTCCGAGTACACCGCGCTGCAGATGAAAAAAGCCACCGTCGGCCACGGCCACGCCCGCAAGGAGCAGGTGCAGGAAATGGTCATGCGGCTGCTGGCGCTGCCTGGCCTGCCCGGCAAGGACGCGGCTGACGCGCTCGGGCTGGCGATCTGCCACGCCCATGCGGGCGCCTCGTTTGCCGCGATGGCCAAGGGCGCGACGCTGGCACGCCGCTCGCACGCGCAGTTCAAGGGCGGGCGCACCTACTGACCCTCGCGCTCAGTGCTGTCGCACGCCACCTACAATTTTTGTCTGAGCGCAACGAAAGCCGAACCGATGAACCCTGAGTCGCCCCCACCCGCCAACGAGCCTTCTGCATCGACGGTCGATCTGGCCCATGTGTCGCCACGCGACAAGGCCGAAATCCTGGCGCAGGCACTGCCCTACATCCGCAAGTTCCACGGCAAGACCATCGTGATCAAGTACGGTGGCAACGCGATGACCGATCCTGCGCTGCAGCAGGACTTTGCCGAGGACGTGGTGCTGCTCAAGCTGGTGGGCATGAACCCGGTGGTGGTGCACGGCGGTGGCCCGCAGATCGAGGACGCGCTGGCCAAGATCGGCAAGAAGGGCACCTTCATCCAGGGCATGCGGGTGACCGACGACGAGACGATGGAAGTCGTCGAATGGGTGCTCGCCGGTCAGGTGCAGCAAGACATCGTCGGCCTGATCAACGTGGCTGGCGGCAAGGCCGTGGGCCTGACCGGGCGCGATGGCGGCCTGATCCGGGCACGCAAGCTGCGCATGCACGACCTCAACGACCCCACCAAGGAATACGACGTGGGCCAGGTCGGCGAGATCGAGTCGATCGACCCGAGCGTGGTCAAGGCGTTGCAGGACGACCAGTTCATCCCCGTGATCTCGCCGCTGGGCTTCGGTGCCAACAACGAGAACTACAACATCAACGCCGATGTGGTGGCCGGCAAGCTCGCCGAGGTGCTCAAGGCCGAAAAGCTGATGATGCTGACCAACATCCCCGGCGTGCTCGACAAGAACGGCCAGTTGCTGACCAACCTCACCGCGCGTGAGATCGACGACCTGTTCGCCGACGGCACCATCAGCGGCGGCATGCTGCCCAAGATCGCCAGCGCGCTCGATGCGGCCAAGAACGGCGTCAACACGGTGCACATCATCGACGGCCGTGTGCCGCACGCGATGCTGCTCGAGGTGCTGACCGAGCAGGCCTACGGCACGATGATCCGTTCGCATTGAAGCCAGTCGGGCGTCGGGTCTGGCTGTTCGACCTCGACAACACCCTGCACGACGCCAGCGCGGCGTCGTTCGCGCCGACCAACGTGGCGATGACGCAGTACATCGTCGACCACCTGGGCGTGTCGCATGAAGAGGCCGGCTCGCTGCGCCAGCACTACTGGCTGCACTACGGCGCCACGATGCTGGGGCTGGTGCGCCATCACGGCGTGAAGGCCTCGCACTTCCTCGAGACCACGCACGAGTTGCCGGGACTGGAGTCGCGCCTGCGCACCAGCGCGCACGACCGCGCCGTGCTGCGCCGGCTTCCCGGGCGCAAGTACATCCTGACCAATGCGCCGCGCAACTACGCGCTTCGGGTGCTCAACGCGCTGCGTCTGGCCGACTGCTTCGATGGCGTGATCAGCGTCGAGGACATGCGCATGTTCGGCCACCATCGGCCCAAGCCCGACGCGCGCATGTTTCGCCACATGGCTGCGCGATTGAAGGTGCCGCCGCACCGCTGCACGCTGGTCGAAGACACGCTCGAGCACCAGAAGTCCGCGCGCAGCGTGGGCATGCGCACCGTGTGGATGCAGCGTTACTGGCCGGCTCAAGCAGGCGTCCGTCCCAGTAAAAAGCCCGCGTATGTGTGTGCCAGAATCAAATCACTGCAGCGTTTGTTGGCGCTGTGAGCGCCCTCCGACGTCCCATCGGCGGTGACTTTTGAGTCGATTTCAGTGGTGCCCACGCGATGACCAGCCGCCCCGAAGACGCCGTCCCTGACAGCGCTCTCAATACGCCCGCCGCAGCCCCCGAATCCAACCCGTCCAGCGATGCGCGCAAGCGCCCCAAGCCCGGCGAGCGGCGCGTGCAGATCCTGCAAACGCTGGCGACCATGCTCGAGCAGCCCGGCGCGGAGCGCGTCACCACTGCGGCGCTCGCGGCCCGTCTGGGGGTGAGTGAAGCCGCGCTGTACCGGCACTTCGCCAGCAAGGCGCAAATGTTCGAAGGGCTGCTCGACTTCATCGAAACCAGCGTGTTCACGCTGGTCAACCAGATTGCCGAGCGCGAACCGGCCGGCGCGCAGCAAGCGCGTCGCATGGTCAGCGCGCTGCTGCAGTTTGCCGAGAAGAACCCGGGCATGGTGCGCGTGATGGTGGGCGATGCGCTGGTGTTCGAGCACGACCGGCTCGGCGCGCGCATGGTGCAGTTCTTTGACCGCATCGAGTCGCAGTTGCGCACCGGCTTGCGCCAAGGCGGCGATGCGGCGGGGTCGCTCAGCGCCTCGGTTGACGCGCAGGTGCAAGCGTCGCTGCTGACCGCGTTTGCGGTCGGCCGGCTGCAGCGCTACGCGCGCTCTGGATTCAAGCGCCAGCCCACCGAGCAGCTCGAGGCCGCGCTGCGGCTTATCGCCCTGTAAGCGTCGAGGCGCTCGGGGCGTCGCGCCCCATCCCCGTCGCTACACTGCCGGCCACCCGAGCACTGCGCTGTTGCGCCCCATCTGTATGCCGACCTTCCCAGACCCCTTGCTGCATCTCGTGGCGCGCGCCGAGTCGCTGTTGTCGCGCCTAGAAGCCGTGTTGCCGCACCCCCTTGCGGCGCCCGACTGGAGCGCTTCGACGGCGTTTCGCTATCGCCGGCGCAACGGCGCTGCCGCGCTGGAGCCGGTGCGCCACATGGCGCCAATCCGGCTGACCGATCTGGTCGAGGTCGAGGCGCAAAAGGAACGCCTGCTGCGCAACACCGAGCAGTTCGTGGCGGGCCGTCCGGCCAACAACGTGCTGCTGACCGGCGCACGGGGCACCGGCAAGAGCTCGCTGATCAAGGCGTGCCTCAATGAATTTGCGCCGCAGGGCCTGCGTCTGATCGAAGTCGACAAGGCCGATCTGGTCGACCTGTCCGATCTGGTCGATCTGGTGGCCGAGCGGCCTGAGCGATTCGTGGTGTTTTGCGACGACCTGAGCTTCGACGAGGGTGAGCCCGGCTACAAGGCGCTGAAGTCGGTGCTCGATGGTTCGGTGTCGCAGTCGAGCGACAACGTGCTGATCTACGCCACCAGCAACCGCCGCCACCTGCTGCCCGAGTACATGGCCGAGAACCTGACCTACCAGCACAAGGAAGACGGCGAGGTGCATCCCGGCGAAGTGGTCGAGGAAAAGATCTCGCTGAGCGAGCGCTTCGGCCTGTGGGTGAGCTTCTACCCGTTCACGCAGGACGAGTACCTGGCGATCGTGGCGCAGTGGCTGCAGGGCTACGGCATCGGCGAAGCGGCGATTGCCGCGGCGCGCCAGGAAAGCCTGGTCTGGGCGCTCGAGCGCGGCTCGCGTTCGGGGCGTGTGGCGTTCCAGTTCGCCAAGGACTACAGCGGCAGGAACGCGGCTTGAGCGCCACGCCGCGCACGCCGATCGATGTGGCGGTGGGCGTGCTCATCGACGCAGACGGCCGCTTCCTGATGACCTCGCGGCCCACCGACAAGGTCTACGCCGATCACTGGGAGTTCCCGGGCGGCAAGCTCGAACCGGGCGAGACCGTGGCGCAGGCACTGCGCCGCGAGTTGAACGAGGAACTCGGCATCGACATCGGGCAGGCGCATCCGTGGCAGGTGGAGATCGTCGACTACCCGCACGCCTTGGTTCGGCTGCACTTTTGCAAGGTCTACGAGTGGGTGGGCGAATTCGAGATGCGCGAGGGCCAGGCGATGGCCTGGCAGCAGTTGCCGGTGACGGTGCGACCGGTGCTGCCGGGCACGATCCCGGTGCTGCGCTGGTTTGCCGAGGAGCGCCACCATGTGGGCCCCACGCACGCCGATTGACCCGGCGCAAGGGCCGCGCCGTGCCGTTGCTACACTGACCTGATGACCTGGATTGACGATGTGAAGTGGGACGCGCAGGGCCTGGTACCGGTGATTGCGCAAGAGCTCGGCAGCAACGATGTGCTGATGTTTGCGTTCATGAACCGCGAGGCGCTGCAGCGAACAGCCGAGCTCGGCGAGGCGGTCTACTGGAGCCGATCGCGCGGTCGCCTGTGGCACAAGGGCGAAGAGTCCGGCCACATCCAGAAGGTCCACGAGATGCGCATCGATTGCGACAACGATGTGGTGCTGTTGAAGGTCGAACAGCTCGGGCACGAGCCTGGCATCGCCTGTCACACCGGGCGCCACTCCTGTTTCTTCCAGCGCCACCAGGACGGTGGCTGGCACGCGGTGGATCCGGTGCTCAAGGACCCGGAGCACATCTACCGATGAACCCGTCTGAACAACCCTCGCCGCTGTCGCAAGACGTGCTGGCCCGCCTGGCCGAGGTCATCGAAGCACGCAAGGCCGGTGACCCGGACAAGAGCTACGTGGCGCGCCTGTTCCACAAGGGCACCGACGCCATCTTGAAAAAGATCGGCGAGGAGGCCACCGAAACCGTGATGGCCGCCAAGGACGGCGACCCGCAAAAGCTGGTCTACGAAGTGGCAGACCTGTGGTTTCACTCGATGCTGGCGCTCAGCGCCTTCGGTCTGAAGCCGGCTGACGTGCTGGCCGAATTGCAACGCCGCGAAGGGCTCTCGGGCCTGGAGGAGTTCGCCGCGCGCAAGCTCAAGGACCGCGAGTCCAGCGGCACATGAACGGCGCTGCCGACCTGCGCGAACCGGACGAGTCGCTCAAGACGCTCGGCCACATCAGCTACCTGCTGCACACGGTGGTGGCCGTGGGCGCGGTGCTGCCGGGCGTGCAGGCCAGCGTGGCATTGCTCATCGTGGCCTTCGTGCTCGATCTGGTGAAAAGGGCCGATGCCGAAGGCACCTGGCAGGAGTCGCACTTTCGCTGGCGGATTCGCACGGTGCTGTGGGCCGCAGGCCTGTACGTGCTGACGTCTCCGCTGTGGCTGCTGTTGCTTGCTCCGGGCTGGATCGCCTGGGGCTTGGTGTCGATCTGGTTCCTCTACCGCGTGGTGCGCGGCTGGCTGAACCTGAACCGCAATCAATCGATGCCACGGCCTTGAACACTGAACCTTGGGTGCTTTGATGACACACGATCCAAACTGTCTTTTCTGCAAGATCGTCGCGGGCCAGATTCCGAGCCGCAAGGCCTACGAAGACGACGACCTCCTGGTGTTTCATGACATTCACCCCTGGGCACCGGTGCACTTGCTGCTCATCCCTAAACTGCACATCGCCACGCATGCCGACGTGACACCCGAGCACGCCGTATTGTTTGGAAAAATGATGACGCTGGTGCCCAAACTGGCGCGCGAGGCGGGTGCGACCAACGGTTTTCGGACCATCATCAACACGGGCCGCGACGGCGGGCAGGAGGTCTACCACCTGCACATGCATCTGATCGGCGGCGCACGGCCGTGGAAGCAGGGCTGACCTAGAATCCGCGGTCCTCTACAGGGAGTTAAAGCATGGGAACATTCAGCATCTGGCATTGGCTGATCGTCTTGGTGATCGTGGTGCTGGTCTTCGGCACCAAGAAGCTCAAGAACATCGGATCAGACCTCGGCGGTGCCGTCAAGGGATTCAAGGACGGCATCAAGGACGGCAGCGCGTCGGCTGACGCAGCCACCCCGACGCAGCAAGTCACCGCCGAGAAGTCGACGGATGCCAACACCGTCGACGTGGAAGCCAAAACCAAGTCGTGATTGATTTCGGGTTCGACAAGCTCGCGCTGATCGGGGCGGTGGCGCTGGTCGTCATCGGGCCCGAGCGACTGCCACGCGTGGCTCGCACGGTGGGTCACCTGCTCGGCAAGGCGCAGCGTTATGTGTCGGACGTCAAGGCCGAGGTCAGCCGATCGATCGATCTCGAAGAGCTCAAAAAGATGAAGGGTCATCTTGAAGAGTCGGCCCGGGATGTCGAGCAGACGGTGGCGAAAAACATCCACCAGACCAGTGCCGAACTGCACGAAAGCTGGAACCCGACCGCCGGCGATGGGCACACCGAGATCAATGAACACAACCGCTATGACACCTTGCTTCGGCCGGTGCCGCCGTATCGCCATCCGAAGAAGCAATGGCGGCTCAAGCGTTCAGCCATGCCTCAGTGGTACAAGCAGCGCCACGGCATTCGCGGCAAGGCGCAGTCGGGCGCGGCACGCGTGGCGCGCTTTCGTCCACCGCCCTCGTCGGTCTGATTGATGGCTGCCAACCGTCCCGGCCCTGACGAACTCAGCGGCACCGAGCAGCCCTTTGTCGCGCATCTGATCGAGTTGCGTGATCGCCTGGTCCGAGCGGCCATTGCGGTGGGTGTGGTGTTTGGCGTGCTGTGCCTGTGGCCAGGCCCCGGCGGGCTCTATGACCTGCTGGCCGAGCCCCTGGTGGCCAACCTCCCCAAAGGGGCGACGCTGATCGCCACCAACGTGATCTCGCCTTTCGTGGTGCCGCTGAAGATCACGCTGATGGCCTCGTTTCTGCTGGCGCTGCCCGTGGTGCTCTACCAGGTGTGGGCGTTTGTGGCGCCAGGCCTGTATGCGCACGAGAAGAAACTGGTCCTGCCGCTCGTGGTCTCGAGCACCTTGCTCTTTCTGGCCGGCGTCGCGTTTTGTTACTACTTCGTGTTCGGCCAGGTCTTCAAGTTCATTCAGAGCTTTGCCCCCAAGAGCATCACGGCCGCGCCTGACATCGAGGCTTACCTGAGTTTTGTGCTGACGATGTTCATCGCCTTTGGTGCCTCGTTTGAGGTGCCCGTGGTGGTGGTGGTGCTGGCACGCATGGGGCTGGTGACCATCGAAAAGCTCAAGGAGTTCCGCAGCTACTTCGTGGTGCTCGCGTTCATCATCGCAGCCGTGCTCACGCCGCCCGACGTCGTGTCGCAGTTGGCACTGGCGATCCCGATGTGCCTGCTCTACGAATTGGGCATTTGGGCGGCGCGCATCTTCATCAAGCACACCCAGGCACCGGCGGAAGAAACGCCACCAGCGTGAGCCCCTGGCAGCGTGAGCTGGGGCCTGAAGCGCCCCGACCCATGGGCCCGCCTGTCTCAGCGCCTTGTGACAGCCAGGGATTTGGGTCGCTGAGCCGCGGTGACCTTCAGCGTCAGTGTTGCCTTGCCCCGCTGGATCACTAACGCAGCCTGAGACTGCGGCTTGAGCGATGCGACGGCATTGAGCAACTGCGACGTGTTGAGCACCCGCTTGCCATCCACTTCGAGCACCACGTCTCCGGGCAGCATGCCGGATTCACCGGCCGGCCCGTCTTGCAGCACGCCCGTGATCAGAACCCCCTGACTCACAGGCAGGTTGAAGGTCTGCGCGATCTCGGGGGTGAGGTCGCGTGGCTCGATACCGATCCAGCCGCGGGTGACCTGTCCGTTTCGCACCAGGCCCTCCATGACGTGTTGCGCGGTGTTGGCCGGAATGGCAAAACCAATGCCCATGCTGCCGCCAGAACGCGAATAGATGGCGGTGTTGATGCCCATCAGATTGCCGTTGGTGTCGACCAGCGCACCGCCCGAGTTGCCCGGATTGATGGCGGCATCGGTCTGGATGAAGTTCTCGAAGGTGTTGATGCCCAGGTGGTCGCGACCCAGGGCGCTCACGATGCCGGCTGTCACCGTCTGCCCCACGCCAAACGGATTGCCGATGGCCAGCACCACATCGCCCACCTGCAGGCTGTCGGTGTTGCCGAAAGCCATCACGGGCAGGCGGTCCAGGTCGATCTTGAGCACCGCGACATCGCTGTCCGGATCGGTGCCGACCACTTTGGCCGGGGCGCTGCGTCCGTCGGTGAGCATCACGTCGATGTCGCTGGCGCCGTCAATGACGTGGTTGTTGGTGAGCAGGTAGCCTTCGCTGGAGACGATGACGCCCGAGCCGAGCCCGACCTGGGCCTGCCGGTCGCGATCGCCGAAGAAGAAGTCGAACCAGGGGTCGCCCTCGTGCGGGTTGCGCGCCGGGGCCTTGCGCGTGGTGATGCTCACCACCGCTGGGGTCGCACGCCGGGCCGCGGCGCTGTAGCCGGTGGTCGAGGTGGCACCTGCTGTGGTCGTGGCTGCGGGTGCTTCGACCATCGGCAGCAACCCGGGAACCGGCGAACCCGGACGGTTTTGCAGCCAGTCGGGCTTGAGCGTGGCGATCACGAAAACGATGGCCAACGCGACCGTGACGGCCTGGGAGAAAATGAGCCAGGTTTTTCGCATGAGGTTGAGTCTGTGGCCCAACGATCGGACGTCGATGTGTATCTGTCAGCCCTGCTGCAGAGCGCGAGCTTCAAGGATTATGGGCCGAACGGTTTGCAGATCGAGGGCCGGCCGCAGGTGTGCCGCCTCGTGTCTGGCGTCACGGCCAGCCTCGCATTGATCGACGCGGCGATCGAGGCCGAAGCCGACGCGGTGCTGGTGCATCACGGACTGTTCTGGCGCGGGCACGACGGCTGCATCACCGGCTGGCTCAAGCAGCGCGTGCAGCGGTTGCTGGCCCATGACATCAACCTGTTGGCCTACCACCTGCCGCTCGATGCACACCCGCAATTCGGCAACAACGCGCAGCTCGGTTTGCGCATGGGTGTGAGTGCCGATGCGCGCTTTGGCGAGCAGTCGTTGGGCTTCATCGGCACGCCCGAGGCGCCATTGACGGCGAAGGAACTGCTCGAACGCCTGGCGCGGATGTCGGGTCGCAAGCCGGCGCTCATCGAGGGTGACGGCAGGCCGCTGCGCCGCCTCGCTTGGTGCAGCGGCGGCGCGCAGTCGTACTTCGAAGCCGCCATTGCAGCGGGGGCCGACGCCTTCGTCACGGGTGAGATGTCCGAGCCGCAGGTGCATCTGGCGCGTGAGACGGGCGTCGCGTTCATCGCCTGCGGCCACCACGCGAGCGAACGCTATGGCGTGCAGGCGCTCGGGGAGCATCTGGCCGCGCAGTTCGACATCGAGCACCGCTACATCGAAATCGACAACCCGGCCTGAGCGCCGCTACCCTCACATGACAAATCTGGCCCCGTCGCGCGTGGCGCCCATCGCGATCACCATGGGCGACGCCTGCGGCATCGGGCCCGAGATCATCGCGCGCCTGTACCGCGGCGGGTTGGCTCGCGGCTGTTTCGTGGTGGGCGATGTCGACGTGATGCGTCGCGCTGCCGCCTGGACCGGCGAGATGCTGTCCGTGGCTCGCATCGATGAGCCTGCGTCGGTGTTCGACGTCCCGGCGAACTGCATGGCGGTGCTGCAAGCCGAGGGGTTGACCGACGGTCTGGCGACGTTGCCCGTGGGTCGAATCGACGCCAGAGCCGGGGCGGCGGCGGCCCGGTGCATCGAGCAGGCCGTGAGCTTGGCGATGCGTGGCGAGGTGGCGGCCATCGTCACCGCGCCGATTCACAAGGAAGCCCTGGCCGCCGCTGGCGTGGGGTTCCCCGGGCACACCGAGATGCTGCAGGCGCTGGCCGCGTCGCCAGGCCAGCCAGTACTGCCTGTGCGCATGATGCTGGCCAATGCCGAGCTGCGCGTCGTGCTGGTGACGATTCATCAGTCGCTGCGGCAGGCGATCGAGGGGGTGACGTTTGACGCAGTGCTTGAAACCCTGCGCATCGCCCACCGCGCGGCGGCGGGTTGGGGCATGACCACGCCGCGCATCGCGGTGGCCGGGCTGAACCCGCACGCCGGCGAGGGCGGGCTGTTTGGCGACGAGGAATTGCGCATCATTGGCCCGGCGGTCGCGGCGGCCCGTGCCGAAGGGATCGATGCGCGCGGACCCTTCGCGCCCGACACGGTGTTCATGCGCGCCCGCCATGCCCCCGAACACCCGGGTGAATTCGACATCGTGATCGCCATGACGCACGACCACGGACTGATCCCGGTCAAGTACCTGGGCGTTGAGCACGGCGTCAACGTGACGCTGGGTTTGCCCTTCGTGCGCACCAGCCCGGATCACGGCACGGCGTTCGACAAGGCCGGAACGGGCAACGCCGATCCCTCGTCGATGGCTGCAGCCCTGGCAATGGCCAGGCGACTGGTTCAAGCCGCCGCAGGCTGAACCGCACGCGGCTCACTGCATCGTGGTGACCAGCTCGGCGAGTTGCTTGCGTGTCCTCGAGGTGGCGCGCTCCAGCAGGTAGCTGCTCTCTAGCGCGCGCAATCGCTGCGCCTCGCACATGCGCAGCAGCATGCGCGCGGTGAGCGACACGGTTTCCTGCAGGTTGCGCCCGTGCGTGAAGACAAAGAAGCTGCGCCCCGGGCTGACATAGGTGAGGCGAACTTTCTGCCACTGCTCCTGAATCAGCATCTGATAGGCGAATCCGATGTGCAGGTGATCGACCAGACTGGCGCCGCTTGAAGGCTCGGCGGGGTCGGCGCCCACCAGATCGAGGTTGATGTCGACCCCGAGGTTCAGCGGCTTCAGCGGGGCGGGTGCAGGCTCGTCGCTCAGGTCGATGTCGATGTGACCGGACCAATCGACGGCCTGGTCTTCGAGCAGACCGACCTGTTTGGCCTCTTCCGGTGAAAAGCGCTGTTCGATGTCGGTCGACGGCAAGGCTGCGTCGAACCGCGAGGGCTCGGTGGGCGCCGGGATGCCGCTGTTGAAAATCGACTCCAGTTGCTTGGACATCAGGTTGTAGTCGAGCTCGGTCATGGCCGGCACCTTGAGCGACTCCGCGTGAAGCGGCAGCAACTGCGCGAGGAACTCCTTTTGCGCCGGCTCGGGCCAGCCGATCAGGTGCATGCCTTCATTGAGACCACGCATCAGCCCTGGCAACTGCATCAGGAAGCGCTTGCGCATGGCCAGTGAGCCCTTGGGCTGAACGCTCATCACCAATTCGCGCGCCACATGTTGCAAGCGTCGTGTGGTTTCGCTTTGCGGCCCATGCTGGCGGCTCGCCTGAACGAGTGCCTGGCTCCACACCTGACAAATGAAATCGCGCAAGAACTCTGCCACCGGAATCGCCGACAGCAAACCGCGCAAATGGGTCAGATAGCGCTGTTGCACGCGCAGATCCGACTCCTTGGCTTGCAACACCGCAATTGCACCAGCGTGCTGGTCGCTTGATGTGGCCTGGGCCGCGGTGAAGCCTTCAAGTTCGTCGAGCTTGGAGGCGTAGAGCTCGACCTGATCGAAGTCACCCTCGATGATGTCTTGCACCAGTGCTTGCACGCGTTCGACAAACTCCTTGCCGGGGCCGCCGGCGAAATCATCGAAAGCGCAACTGAGCGAAGCGATCCGGTTGATCAGCCGACGCACCGGGTGACGCCGGGATGAAAAAAAGCTGGCGTCGACCAGCGCCACGCGCAGCACCGGCAGCTGCAGCCTGGCGATGTGTCGAGCCATTTGTGGCGGTACCCGCGTGTCCGACAGAATCTGATCGAACAAGCTGCCCACCACATCAATCACCATGTGATCGAGCTTGCCTGGCGAGGCCTGCATCAGCTCCTCGCGGTGGGCTCGAATCAGGTTGACCGCCATCAAACCGGCCGCCGCGTCGTCGGCCGGCGGGCGCAGTGCGTCCTCATCGGTGGGCGTCATGTGGCCCGCGCTTGCGGGGGCGTGGGTGGCGTCTGGATCCGCGGGTGATGACTGGCCGGCCGCGGCAGGCCCTCCGCGCCACGACGCCGTATGGCCGCGATCCGCGGGCTGGCTGGCCAATTGGTTCAGCCGCCTCAGCAGGGACATCAGCTGGCCGTCAGCCGCCGCCACGCCGGTGCCGGCCACTTCATCGCGAGGACCCGTGCCGCTGCCTGATCCTGAGTCTCCTGAGCCAGTCCCTTGTCCTGTCGCGTCATGCCCGCGTCCGGGGTGGGATGCCAGCGCATCGCGCTTCGACGTCTGGAAGTCCGCGTTCCCAGTCCGGGATGCTCCCGTCTCACTGCGCGAATCCCCGTACCCGGAGTGGCCCCCTGCACGCGGCTTGCCCGGGATGTCGGCGCTGCGTGGTGCCAGCGCGACGGGAGTCAACCCGCGCGACTTCAGGTCGGCGACGATGGCGGCGTAGCAAGCCACCATGCCTTGAGCCATCGCAGCGCCGAATTCGCGGGCCAGTACCCGGCGCTCATCGACATCCTCGGACACGGCTTCAATCGCGCTGTAAGTCGCTTCGCCAATGATCGATGGGCGCAGCGGATTGCGATCCCTGTCACCGTCGCCCGGCCCGGTGATTCGGGCCAGATAGCCGGCGAGCTCACGCAACTCGTTGTCGCAGGCGTGGTTGATCTGCTGCCCGAAACGGTCCGAGGCCATCTGCTCTTCGACAGCACTGTCATCGACCAGACTCAACGACGCCCAATCCGTGTCCGCCGAGCGCCGTGTGTCGTCACGCGTTGCCAGGGTTTGCCGCATGCGTTCATCCAGACGTTGACTGAACCGAGCCTGGAACACCCCCAGTTGACGGTGCAGCGCCAGCTGAGCGGCGAACATGACGTTGCGATCGAGTGCCTTCGAGGCCGACTGCGACTGGGCCGCGAGCGTGAGGCACACGCGCTCGGCCACCGCTGCTGCCGTCGCATGGATCAGCCCGACCGCGGCTTCCAGTTCGTCTGGGGGTCTGGAGCCGAGTGGGTTCATCTCAGGGATGGCGGCGACCGCTTTCGCTCCACCGAATCAGCGCTTCAGCGCGTCGCGGATTTCCCGCAGCAGCACGATGTCTTCGGCTGGCGCGGCCGGCTCGGGAGCCACTTCCGGCGTGGTCGGCGCCTCGTTTTTCACCCGGTTGACCGCCTTGACCATCATGAAAATGATCAGCGCCAGGATGATGAAGTTGATGGCAACCGTCAGGAAGCTGCCGTAAGCCAGTACCGCCCCCAATTTTTTGGCCTCCACCAATGTGGTGACGTTTTGGCCCGCAAGTGGGATGAAGTAGTTGGCGAAGTCGAGGCCGCCCACGACCTTGCTGGCCACCGGCATGATCATGTCCGACACCAGAGAGTCGACGATCTTGCCAAAGGCCCCGCCGATGCTCACGCCGACGGCGAGATCGACGACGCTGCCCTTCATGGCGAACTCTTTGAACTCCGAAGTAAATCCCATGGCGCTCGCTCCAAGACAAAACGAAACGGGCCCGACCGGACCCGTGCGTGCGCTCACCACGCATCACGCCAGCAAGTATTGCCCAACACGGCCACTCGATTGGCCGCTGCCGCTGGTGCGCATCGCCTACGGCGAGCCCTTGGCGCCCCTGTCTTGCGGTGACGGGTCGGCGGCCGTTTTCATGCTCAAAGTACACCGCTAGAATCCTCGATTACTTCAGATCCGAAGACCTACGTGAGGATGTATGAGCCAGCAGCAAGTTGATAGTTCAAAGCGTACTTGGTTGATCGCGTCCGGTTGCACCGGGGCCGTCGGGGGCTTGGCGGTAGCGGTGCCCTTCGTCAGCACCTTGCAGCCGTCGGAGCGTGCAAAAGCGGCCGGCGCGTCCGTGGAGGTCGACATCAGTGCGCTCAAGCCGGGAGAGAAACTGGTCGTCGAGTGGCGTGGCAATCCAGTGTGGATCATCAAGCGCACGCCTGAGCAACTCGCTGCGTTGCCCAAGACCGATCCACTTCTGGCGGACCCGCAGTCGCTGCGCAAGCCAGATGAGATGACGCCGGTGTACGCGCGCAACGGGCATCGCTCGATCAAGCCCGAGATCATGGTGGCCGTGGGGATCTGCACGCACCTGGGATGCTCACCCTCCGACCGCTTCACGCCCGGTTCGCAGCCCTCCCTGCCGGACAGTTGGGCTGGCGGCTTCCTGTGTGCTTGCCATGGATCGACCTTCGACATGGCCGGTCGCGTTTTCAAGAACAAACCGGCACCGGACAATCTGGTGGTGCCGCCGCACATGTACTTGTCTGACACTCGGCTTCTGATCGGTGATGACAAGAAGGCCTGATGGCAAAGCAGTAACGGCAATTTCAGGAGATCACAAGATGGCCACCTTCAAGGAAGCCCCAGTCAATGCAACAGCGGCAGAAAAGCTGTTGACATGGGTTGACAACCGGTTCCCGGCGACGAAGCTCTACAACGAGCACCTCGCCGAGTACTACGCACCGAAAAATTTCAACTTCTGGTACTTTTTCGGCTCGCTGGCTTTGCTCGTGCTGGTGATTCAGATCGTCACCGGCATCTTCCTTGTCATGCATTACAAGCCGGACGCCGCACTGGCTTTTGCGTCGGTGGAATACATCATGCGCGACGTCCCATGGGGCTGGCTGGTGCGCTACATGCACTCCACCGGCGCCAGCGCATTTTTCGTTGTGGTCTACATGCACATGTTCCGCGGGATGATCTACGGCAGTTACCGCAAACCTCGCGAGCTCGTCTGGATCTTTGGCTGCGCGATCTTCCTTTGTCTGATGGCGGAAGCCTTCATGGGTTACCTGTTGCCTTGGGGCCAGATGAGCTACTGGGGCGCCCAGGTCATCGTGAACCTGTTCTCCGCGATCCCTTTCATCGGTCCTGATCTGTCCTTGTTGATCCGTGGTGACTACGTGGTGAGCGATGCCACCCTGAACCGGTTCTTCAGCTTCCATGTGATCGCTGTGCCACTGGTGCTTTTGGGTCTGGTGGTCGCGCACATCATTGCCTTGCACGAAGTGGGTTCGAACAACCCGGATGGCGTGGAAATCAAGGCCAAGAAGAACGCTGCGGGACTGCCGCTCGACGGAATCCCTTTTCATCCGTATTACACGGTCCACGACGTGCTCGGCATCAGTGTGTTCCTGCTGATCTTCTCTGCGATCATCTTCTTCGCGCCAGAGTTGGGGGGGTACTTCCTCGAGTACAACAATTTCATCCCGGCCGATCCCCTGAAGACACCGCTGCACATTGCGCCGGTCTGGTATTTCACGCCTTACTACTCGGTACTTCGCGCAATCACGGCGGAAATGATGTACGTGCTGATGGCATTCGTGTTGCTTGGGGCAGCCTTGGCTGTCCTCAAACTGAAAATGTCTGGCCTGTCCAAGCTCGTGGTGATGGGTGCTGCTGCCGCGCTGGTCGCGATGATGTTTGCTATCGACGCCAAGTTCTGGGGCGTGGTCGGTATGGGTGGGGCAGTGGTCATCCTCTTTTTCTTGCCGTGGCTTGACCACAGCGAGGTGAAGTCGATCCGCTACCGACCTGACTGGCACAAGTATTTCTATGGCGTGTTCGTGATCAACTTCCTGATCCTTGGCTATCTGGGTGTCCAGCCGGTATCTGCGCTGGGAGAACGTCTCTCGCAAATCGGAACGGTGATCTATTTCGGGTTCTTTTTGTTGATGCCGTGGTGGAGCCGTTTGGGACAGTTCAAGACCGTTCCGGACCGTGTCACGTTCGCTGCTCACTGATCATCAAGGCTCGTCAGGAAATGAAAAAACTCATCTGCTCACTGCTGATTTCGATGTTCGGTTTGTCGGCTGCCCACGCATCGTCTGGGGGCATGGCTTGGGACAAGTTTCCCGTGGACAAGTCGACGGATGTCGTCGCGCTTCAAAGCGGGGCTGCGACTTTCGTCAACTACTGCCTGAACTGTCACAACGCGGCTTTCATGCGCTACAACCGCCTTCGCGACATTGATCTGACAGAAGCGCAGATCAAGGGCAACTTGATGTTTGCCACCGACAAGGTCGGCGACACGATGAAGGTCTCCTTTGATCCCAAGAATGCCAAGGATTGGCTCGGTGTCACGCCTCCGGATTTGACGCTCATTGCGCGGTCTCGCGCCTCGTCGCAGGGTACCGGTGCCGATTACCTTTACACGTTCTTGCGCACGTACTACCGCGACGAGACCAAGCCGACGGGTTGGAACAATCTGGCCTACCCTAATGCCGCCATGCCTCACGTGCTTTGGGAGTGGCAGGGCCAACGGGTTGCCAAGTTCGTCGAAGAAAAGGATCCCCACGACGCATCCAAGGCAGTCCACCGTTTCGCCGGCTTCGAAACACTGACCAAAGGCACTCAATCCCAAGGTGAGTTCGACGAGTCGGTCGCCAACTTGGTGGCCTACCTGAACTGGATGGGTGAGCCAGCGCAGGCCGCGCGCACACGCCTCGGGGTGTGGGTGTTGCTGTTCCTGTCCGTCTTCACCGTGATGGCCTGGCGCCTCAACGCTGCTTTCTGGAAAGACATCAAGTGATTTTTCGCCCGTCCGGTTCCCCGCGGGGGAGCCGGGCCACCGCGCAGTGGGCCGCCCTGTTCAGGGTCTCCACTGCGTTTTTGTTTGCTGATCCCATTAGGAGCTCGCCCACATGATGGTGCTCTACTCCGGCACGACCTGCCCTTATTCCCACCGTTGCAGATTCGTGTTGTTTGAAAAAGGCATGGATTTCGAGATCCGTGACGTCGACTTGTTCGCCAAGCCGGAAGACATCGCGCTGATGAACCCCTACAACGAGGTGCCGATCCTCGTCGAGCGCGATCTGATCTTGTACGAGTCGCACATCATCAACGAGTACATCGATGAGCGCTTCCCACATCCGCAGTTGATGCCCGGCGATCCCGTGGCACGTGCGCGTGTCAGGCTGTTCCTGCTGAATTTCGAGAAGGAGCTGTTTGCGCACGTGAACCTGCTCGAGTCCCGCGGCGTGAAGGCCACCGACAAGCAACTGGAAAAAGCCCGTGCTCAGATCCGCGATCGGCTGACACAGCTGGCGCCGATCTTCGTGAAGAACAAGTTCATGCTTGGCGACGACTTCTCGATGCTGGATGTGGCCATTGCACCGCTCCTGTGGCGACTGGATTACTACGGCATCGACATGTCGAAGAACGCGGTGCCACTGCTGAAATACGCCGAGCGGATTTTTTCGCGGCCGGCCTACATCGAAGCGCTGACGCCGTCTGAAAAAGTCATGCGCAAGTGATCCGTTTGACCGCTTGTACATGTCTTGATTTGGCTGGATGAAGCAAACTCCAGCGCCTCCCTCGTTGGGTCCCAACGGGACGTCAACACGCCCGTACCTCGTCCGTGCACTGCACGAATGGTGTTCGGACAACGGCTTCACGCCTTACATCGCCGTGTTCGTGGATGCGGGCGTGAAAGTGCCGATGGAGTACGTCAAGAACGGAGAGATCGTCCTGAACGTGGGTTTCGAGGCGACCACAGGGCTGGAACTGGGCAACGAGTTGATCGAGTTCAAGGCCCGATTTGGTGGCAGCTCGCGTGACATATCGGTTCCCGTCGACCACGTGACTGCGATCTATGCTCGGGAGAATGGCCAGGGCATGGCGTTCCCCGTTCCGAGCGACGCGGCTCCTTCTGCAAAGGGCGTGGCAGAAAAGCCTGTTCTGCCCGACAAGACGGAGCGTGGTGGTGCGGTATTGAGGCTGGCCTCCGGCAGTGAGGACTCGAAATCCCAGCCGGGTGTGACGGCGTCACCCGACGACGAGCCGCCCCCAGAGCACTCGCCGCCAGCCGGTCGACCCTCCTTGAAGCGGGTCAAGTAAATCGAGCTGTCGGGACCAGCCCAAGAACTAGAATTTTTCAAAAGCCCTTGTAGCTCAGTTGGTAGAGCAGCGGTTTTGTAAACCGAAGGTCGCGGGTTCGATTCCTGCCGGGGGCACCACACCAAACCAAGCGTGCGTGCGACGCTAAGAACATGACCACACCGGATAAGTCGACCGTGGGCGATGGCATCGCCGCTGCAAATGCTGGCTGGACGTTCGGCAATGACGTGGCCCGGACGTTTTCAAGCCATGTCAGCAAGTCCGTGCCCCTTTATCAAGAGGGCCACGACCTCATCTGCGCTTTGTCGGACTTCTACGTGCAGGACACCTCGGTTTGTTACGAGCTGGGCAGTTCTACCGGAATTCTCAGCAGCAAGCTGGCGCGCCGCCACGCGACCAAGAAGGCGCGCTTCATCGGGATCGAGACGATCCCGGAGATGGTCGCCCAGGCGCGCGAGGAGTCGGGCCCGCTCCAGAATCTGGAGTTTGTTCAGGACGACATCAACCTGTATCAGTACGAGCCAGCCGACCTGATCGTGTCTTTTTGCACCATTCAGTTCGTTCCGCCTCACCTGCGACAGGCTCTTTTCGACAAGCTTTATCAAAGCCTCAACTGGGGCGGGGCCTTGTTGATTTACGAGAAGGTCAGAGCGCCAGATGCGCGCTTCCAGGACCAGATGAGCGCGATCTACACCGACTACAAACTCGAGCGTGGTTACTCTCCGGAGGAGATCATCGCCAAGGCGAGAAGCCTCAAGCGTGTGCAGGAGCCGTTTTCAACCCAGGGCTACATCGACCTCTACAAGCGCGCGGGCTTTGTGGACATCATGAGCGTGATCAAGTGGGTGTGCTTCGAGGGCTTTTTGGCCGTCAAGTGAGGCGGGCACGTTCAACGTGCCCAGGCCATGGACTCAGCCCTTGACGTAGCCGCTTTTCTTGAGCGCGCGAACGCCGAGGTAAAGAGTCACCCAGGCCACGAAGATTTCGCCAATCGCAAGCCCTGAGGGCAGTTCGCTCGCGCCACCCGCGCTGAACTGGCTCCACCAGTAAAGGGCGAGCATGGCCGCCAGCAGCGTGAAGGTGGTGTTGTATTCCTTGACCAGCACGCGTTTCCAGTTGAACCGCATGCCTGCGGTGGACTCACCAAAACCCGAGAGGCGTGGAAGCCAGCGCCGAACCCGCTGCATGTAGTCGGCGTACTCCCCCCCAAACTTTCCGAGCAGGTAGGACTCCTCCGCTGCAACGATGCAGGCGTAGGTGACCAAGATCGCGGGGATCACGATCAGGATGAATGCGTAGGAGTGGACGATCAGCGCCAGCCCGACCGCCATGAGAATATTGCCCACATACAGGGGATTCCGGGAGTGAGCGAACATGCCACCTTGCACCAGATTGCTGGCATAAGGCCTGCTTGTTCTTTCCGCCCCGAACGATGTACTCGTAGCCGATCGTCACCATGCGCAGCAACTGACCCAACACCGCGATCAACACGCCCGCTGCCACAAAAGCGCCGCCCCACTGCGGAGCGATCACCGCATACCCCGGCAGGCTGAGCGCCATCGCGACCAGAAACAGCACGGGCCCCAGCACGTTGCGGTAGCGAAATAGGAACTGGCCGATTTGGGTCATCGAGTTTTCAGGCTAGAGCACCGGAACGGCACGGGTTATCAGCGAGCTTCGATTGTGGCTCATGGGTCGGACGGCCCGTTCGCCGGTCAACCCGAACGCGCCTTGATGCGCACCCCGGCCTTGGCGTAACCCTGATCGGCCAGCCGGGCTTCAATCGCTGGCTGAAGGTGGCGCAGTTTGGCCGCCACGCTGGCATTGGCCGCAAAGAGCGTCCATCCCTCATCGTCGATCGGGCCGGGTGCCACGTGCGGCTTGAGCAAGTCGGGCAGGCAGGACTGGATCGCGGCAAACCGCCTCGATGAGTCTTTCAACCGCTGGCGCAGCAAAGCAAGCGGCGCGCTTCGATCGATGGCGTCCGCGAGCGCCAGGGCGTTGGGAACCATGGGGGCGGTTTTGCTCATGACGCGTCTAGTGTAGGGACAGCCCGGCACCCGCCACTGAGGCTCTCATGGCACGCCTCGCAGTCACAATGGGCGACGGCGCAACGGTAAACTTCCCCAGCTGTAAGCCCGGCCGGGGAGTTGCCGGCGCCCACATCCCGTGCCTCGTGAGCGAGTCACGCCAAATTCACCAGGAATGCGCCTCAGTCGGAGCTCGATGCCCCGAAGGTGGCGCAATTCGAGCATCCCTTCAACGCATGTTGCCCAACTTTCTCACCCAAATTTTCGGCAGTCGCAACGAGCGACTCTTGAAGCAATACCGCCGCGTTGTCCAGGAGGTCAATGCGCTGGAGCCGAAGTACGAGGCGTTTGACGACGCCGCTCTGGCAGGGCAGACGCTTGAATTCCGCCAGCGATACGCCGCCGGCGAAACGCTGGACAGCCTGTTGCCAGAGGCGTTTTCCGTGGTGCGCGAGGGCAGCAAGCGAGCGCTGAAGATGCGCCACTTCGACGTTCAGTTGATCGGTGGCATGACACTGCACAACGGCAAGATCGCCGAGATGCGCACCGGCGAGGGCAAGACCCTGATGGCCACCTTGCCGGTCTACTTGAATGCGATTGCCGGCAAGGGCGTTCACGTGGTGACTGTCAACGACTATCTGGCGCGTCGCGACGCCGAGTGGATGGGTCAGTTGTACGGTTTCCTGGGGCTGAGCGTGGGCGTGAACCTGCCAAACATGCCCCGAGAGGACAAGCAGGCCGCTTATGCCGCCGATGTCACCTATGGAACCAACAACGAATTCGGTTTCGACTACCTGCGCGACAACATGGTTCAGGACGTTGCCGATCGGGTGCAGCGGGGCTTGCCTTACGCCATCGTCGACGAGGTCGACTCGATCCTGATCGACGAAGCCAGAACGCCGCTGATCATCAGCGGTCAGGCCGAAGACCACACCGAGATGTACGTGCGCATCAACGCCGTGGTGCCCCGGTTGAAGAAGCAGATCGGTGAGGCCGACGCCCGCACGGGCGAGGGCGTCATCGAAGCCGGCGATTTCACCGTCGACGAGAAATCGCATCAGATTTACCTGACCGAGGAGGGCCACGAGAACGCGGAGCGCTTGCTCAGCGAAGGCGGGCTGTTGCCCGAGGGCGCCAGCCTGTACGACGCAGCCAACATCACGCTGATGCACCACGTGTACGCCGCGCTGCGTGCCAACCACCTTTACCACCGGGACCAGCACTACGTCGTCCAGAGCGGATCGGAAGGTCAGGAAATCGTCATCGTCGACGAGTTCACGGGCCGTCTCATGACCGGGCGCCGCTGGTCAGACGGGCTGCACCAGGCTGTCGAGGCCAAGGAAGGCGTGCCGATTCAAAGCGAGAACCAGACGCTGGCGTCGATCACGTTCCAGAACTACTTCCGCATGTACGGCAAGCTCAGCGGCATGACCGGCACGGCCGACACCGAGGCCTACGAGTTTCAGGAGATCTACGGACTCGAGACCGTGGTGATCCCGCCGAACCGTCCCACGGTGCGCAAGGACCAACTCGACCTCATCTACAAGACGAGTCGTGAGAAATTCGAGGCGGTGATCATCGACATCCGTGAGTGTCACGAAAGAGGCCAGCCGGTGCTCGTGGGCACCACCTCGATCGAGAACTCGGAATTGATTGCCGGATTGCTGCACACGGCCAAGTTGCCGCACCAGGTGCTCAACGCCAAACAGCACGCGAGGGAGGCCGACATCGTGGCGCAGGCCGGCCGGCCAGGCGTGATCACCATCGCCACCAACATGGCGGGGCGCGGCACCGACATCGTGCTGGGCGGCAATGTCGAGAACCAGATCAAGTCGATCGAGGCCGACGAGACCATCGCCGAGCCCGACAAGCTCGCGCGTGCCCAGCATCTGCGCGATGAGTGGCAGTCGTTGCACGACAAGGTCAAGGCCGAGGGCGGCCTGCGCATCATCGCCACCGAGCGCCATGAATCGCGCCGCATCGACAACCAGCTGCGTGGCCGCTCGGGCCGCCAGGGCGACCCAGGGTCGTCGCGCTTTTATCTGTCGCTCGATGACTCGTTGATGCGCATCTTTGCGGGCGATCGGGTGCGCGCCATCATGGAACGTCTGAAGATGCCCGATGGCGAGGCGATCGAAGCCAGCATGGTCACGCGCAGCATCGAAGGCGCCCAGCGCAAGGTGGAGGCACGCAACTTCGACATGCGCAAGCAGCTGCTCGAGTACGACGACGTGGCCAACGACCAGCGCCGCGTGATCTACCAGCAGCGCAACGAAATTCTCGAGGCCCACAGCCTCACCGAGCAAATCGCCAACCTGCGTCGCAGTGCGATGGGTGATGTGGTCCGCACGTACGTCCCTCTCAACAGCGTTGAAGAGCAGTGGGACTTGGGCAGCCTCGAGAAGTTGCTGAACGATGAGTGGCAACTGGCCGTGTCGCTCAAGGCCGAGGTCGAAGCGAGCAATTCGATCACCGACGAGGACCTGCTGGAGCGCGTGGCCAAGGCGGCTGATGAGGCCTTCGGCGCCAAGGTCGAACTGGTGGGCGAGGAACAGTTCACGCCGTTCATGCGCACGATCTTCCTGCAGTCAATCGACCAACACTGGCGAGAGCATCTCGCCGCGCTCGATTACCTGCGCCAGGGCATCCACCTGCGCGGCTACGCACAGCAAAACCCCAAGCAGGAATACAAGCGCGAGGCGTTCGAGCTGTTCGGTCGCCTGCTCGAGGTGATCAAGATGGACGTGACGCGCACCCTGATGATGGTGCGCATCCGCTCTGCCGAAGAGGTGGCGCAGGCCACCGAGGCGATCGAGGAGCGCGCAGAGCGCATTGCCAACGTGACCTACACGCACCCGAATGAGGACGGCAGCGTCTCGCAGGATGCGGATCCCGCCACGCAGCTCCCCGAGGTCCCGAAAGCCGGCCGCAACGATCCATGTCCTTGCGGCAGCGGCAAGAAGTTCAAGATGTGTCACGGCCGTCTGGCCTGAGGATGAGGAGCCTGTCGTGCCGGTCAATCTGCAAGCGCCCATCCCCGCTGAACTGAAACCCGTGGCCGGGGTCCGCCTCGGCACCGCAATGGCCGGTGTGCGCAAGGCCAATCGCCGTGACGTGCTGGTTGTTTGCCTGGCCGAGGGGACGCAGGTGTCGGGCGTGTTCACCACCAACCGGTTTTGCGCGGCGCCGGTTCAACTGTGTCGGCAACACCTGGCCGGGACGGCTGCTGGCAAGCCGGGCATTCGGGCCCTGCTGGTGAACACCGGCAACGCCAATGCCGGAACCGGCGAAGACGGGCTCAGGCGCGCGCAGTCAACCTGTGTCGCCCTGGCGGGGCTGCTGCATCTGGAGCCCGATCAGGTGCTGCCGTTTTCCACCGGCGTGATCATGGAAACGCTGCCCAACGAGCGCGTCGAGGCCGCACTGGGCGCCGCGCTGGCTGATTTGGATGGCGGCCACTGGGCCACCGCCGCCGAAGCCATCATGACCACCGACACGTTGCCCAAGGCGGCCTCGATGCAGGTGCAAATCGGTGGCAAGACGGTCACCGTGACTGGCATCAGCAAGGGCGCCGGCATGATCCGGCCCAACATGGCCACGATGCTCGGCTTCGTGGCCACCGATGCCGTGCTGGCGCCGGGCTTGCTGGACACGCTGGTGCGTGACGCGGCCGACCGATCTTTCAACCGCATCTCGATCGACGGCGACACGTCGACCAACGACTCGTTCATCCTGATCGCCACGCAGCAAGCGGGGCACGCGCCCATCGAGCGGCTCGACAGCGCCGAGGGCGCCGTGTTGCGCGATGCGGTGGTCGCGGTATCGACCCGGCTCGCGCAGGCCATCGTGCGTGACGGCGAAGGCGCCACCAAGTTCATCACCGTGCAGATCGATGGCGGCAGCACGGAGGTCGAATGCCGTCTGGCAGCCTACGCCATCGCGCATTCGCCGCTGGTCAAGACGGCGTTTTTTGCCAGCGACCCGAACCTGGGACGCATCTTGGCCGCGGTTGGCTATGCGGGCATTGCCGATCTCGATCAGACGCTCATCGACCTGCACCTCGACGATGTGCACGTGGTGCGCCAGGGTGGTCGCCACCCGGACTACCGCGAAGAAGACGGGCAGCGCGTGATGAAGCAAAGCGAGATCGCGGTGCGGGTCAACCTGAACCGTGGCGCCGCCAGCGCGACCGTGTGGACCTGCGACCTCAGCGTCGACTACGTCAAGATCAACGCCGATTACCGCAGCTGAGAGCCTTGCGTCCCCTCGACGCGGTCGATGGCGTCGGTGATCAGTCCATCAACGCCCCACCGCAGGAGTTGCTCCGCCACAACCGAGTCGTTGACGGTGTAGCCCATGACGAACAGGCCCGCCGCGTGAAGCCGTTTGACCCCTGTGGCGTCCAGCAGTGGGTGATCCATCACCACTGCGCAGCAGCCCAGCGCTTGGGCCTGCTCCAACCACCCGGGCACCCGTTCGTCGAGCAACAGCGCCCGTGGCAAGTGGGGCGCAGCGGCGCGAGCGGCTTCCAGCGCCGAGACCGAAAACGAACTCAGCAGCGGCGCCCGTGGCTGCCCCCGCCACAGCCGGGCCGCCTCGGAGGCCACGCAGGCACCCGTGCGCGCCTCATGGCCCGGTGTGGGCTTGATCTCGATGTTCAGGTCCGAACCGGTCTCGAAGCAAAAGCGCGCAATCTCGGACAAGCTCGGAACCGGCTCGCCAGCGTGCACGGGGCTGTGCCACCCGCCGGCATCAAGCTGCGAGAGTTCAGCCCAGGTCTTTTCTTCGGCAATGCCGGGCTCACCGGTGGTGCGCTTGAGTTCGGTGTCGTGCATGAGGAAGGCCACGCCGTCGGAGCTGATCTTGACGTCGCACTCAAAGGCATTGAATCCATGCTGCGCGCCCAGAAGGAACGCCGCCAAGGTGTTTTCTGGGGCCATGCGGCCCGCGCCGCGGTGCGCCCACCAGCGGGGATATGGCCACGCGGCTGGGTCGGGGTTGGCATCGACGGGTGTTTGTGGAGTCATCGTCCGGTGTGCCTGGGGGTGGGTGGGCGTCACAGTGAAACCCCGTGGCGCTTTCGCAAGAGACCCTAGAGACTGGGCTGCGAGAACTTACCGTGTATTTTCCGTGCTGCAATAACGCCAACCCCGCATTGCTTGCGTGCGGTTTCTCCTCTGATTTCGCTGCTCGCCTTCAGGGCAGTGGCCACGGCTCTTACCCATGAACGCACCCACGCTCCTTACCGAACTGGCAGCCGCCACCCTCCCTGCGCACGGCTCGGCGCGGTTGCGCGAGATTCCGTACAACTACACGTCGTTTTCCGATCGCGAGATCGTGCAGCGTCTGCTGGGTGCGCGTGCGTGGGAGTTGCTGGGGCGTTTGCGCGGTGAGCGTCAGACCGGCCGCTCGGCGCGGATGCTCTACGAGGTGCTGGGCGACATCTGGGTGGTGCAGCGCAACCCCTATTTGCAGGACGACCTGCTCGACAACCCGCGCCGCCGCAAGCAGCTGATCGATGCCTTGCATCACCGGTTGGGCGAGGTCGAACGCCGAGTCACCACGTCGCAAGGCGATCACCATGGTGACGTCAACGAGTTGATCAAAAGCGCCAGCCTGGCGGTGCACCGGTTTGCCAAGCAGTTCGACGAGGTGGCTCGTCTGCGTCGAAGCGCCAGCAAGTTGCTCAACCGCTGCACCGCGTCTGACAACGTCAAGTTCGATGCCTTGTCGCGCGTGTCGCATGTGACCGACGCCACCGACTGGCGAGTCGAATACCCGTTCGTGGTGCTCACGCCAGACACCGAAAGCGAGATGGCCGCTCTGGTGAAGGGCTGCGTCGAGCTGGGGCTGACGATCATCCCGCGTGGCGGCGGTACCGGGTACACCGGCGGCGCGATTCCGCTGATCTGGAACAGCGCGGTCATCAACACCGAAAAGCTCGAGGCGATGACCGAGGTCGAGATGCGCCGCCTGCCGGGACTGGACCGCGAGGTCGCCACGGTGTGGACCGAAGCCGGCGTTGTCACCCAGCGCGTGGCCGATGCCGCCGAGCGAGGCGGATTTGTCTTTGCCGTCGACCCGACCTCGGCCGAGGCCTGCTGCATCGGCGGCAACATCGCGATGAACGCCGGCGGCAAGAAGGCCGTGCTGTGGGGCACGGCGCTCGACAACCTGGCCTCTTGGCGCATGGTCACGCCCGAGGCCAAGTGGCTCGAGGTCACGCGCTTGAACCACAACCTTGGCAAGATCCACGACGTGGCCGTGGCCAGCTTCGAGCTGAAGTACTTCGACGCCAGCGGCAAGACCCTGGAGCGCACCGAGCGGCTCGACATTCCGGGCAGCACCTTCCGCAAGGAGGGCCTCGGCAAGGACGTGACCGACAAGTTCCTGGCTGGCCTGCCAGGCATTCAGAAAGAGGGCTGCGATGGCCTGATCACCAGCGCGCGCTGGATCGTGCACAAGATGCCGGCGCACGTGCGCACGGTGTGCCTCGAGTTCTTTGGCAACGCCAAGGATGCGGTGCCCAGCATTGTCGAGATCAAGGACTACATGTTCGCGCAGGCCAAGGCTGGCGGTGCGGTGCTGGCAGGCCTGGAGCACCTCGACGACCGCTACCTGAAGGCCGTGGGTTACGCCACCAAGAGCAAGCGCGCGCATGCCGCTGGCAACGCCTCTGGCCTGCCGAAGATGGTGCTGTTCGGTGACATCGCCGGCGACGATGCGGACGTGGTGGCGCGCGCCACCAGCGAGGTGATCCGCATCGCCAACAGCCGCGCGGGCGAGGGTTTTGTGGCGGTGAGCCCCGAGGCGCGCAAGAAATTCTGGCTCGATCGCAAACGCACTGCGGCCATCAGCAAGCACACCAATGCGTTCAAGGTGAACGAGGATGTGGTGATCCCTCTGCCACGCATGGGCGAGTACACGGAGGGCATTGAGCGCATCAACATCGAGCTGAGTCTGCGCAACAAGCTGGCGCTGCTCGATGCACTGGAAACGTTCTTCCTCAAGGGATCGCTCCCCCTGGGCAAGACCGACGATGCGGTGGAAATCGCGTCGGCCGAGTTGCTGGAAGACAGCGTGGCGCAAGCCTTGGCGCTGATCGGGGGGGTACGCGCGCTGTGGCAGCGATGGCTGTCGCACCTCGACACGCCGTCAGCACAGCGACTCGTGGCTGACGACAGTGCCTCGGCGTCCGGTTCGCAGGACGAGCGAACCTATTTCGCGCAGCTGCAGGATCGCACCCTGCGCGCATCGTGGAAATTGCAGGTCCGCGCGCCGCTGCAGTCGATCTTCTCGGGGGCATCGTTGTCGCCGATCCTCGAGGCTTGCCAGAAGATCCACGCCGAGGTGTTGCACGGGCGGGTCTGGATCGCGCTGCACATGCACGCGGGTGATGGCAACGTGCACACCAACATCCCGGTCAACAGCGACGACTACGACATGCTGCAAACCGCGCATGAGGCCGTCGCTCGCATCATGGGCCTGGCGCGCCGGCTCGATGGCGTGATTTCCGGCGAGCATGGCATCGGCATCACCAAGCTCGAGTTCGTCACCGACGACGAGCTGGCCGACTTCGCGGCCTACAAGCAGCGCATCGATCCCGAGGGGCGTTTCAACAAGGGCAAGTTGTTGCGCCCCGGCGCCGCCCATGCCGCTGGCGAGGGGGCTTCAACCGAGCTGCGTGCGTCTGATCTGAGCCAGGCCTACACGCCGAGCTTCGGGCTGATGGGGCATGAGTCGCTCATCATGCAGCAAAGCGACATCGGCGCGATCGCCGACAGCATCAAGGACTGCATGCGCTGCGGCAAGTGCAAGCCGGTGTGCGCCACCCATGTGCCGCGCGCCAATCTGCTGTACAGCCCACGCAACAAGATCCTCGCGACGTCGCTGCTCGTCGAAGCGTTCCTCTATGAAGAGCAGACGCGCCGCGGCGTGAGCCTGAAGCACTGGGAAGAGTTCGAAGACGTCGCGGACCACTGCACCGTGTGCCACAAGTGCGCGAGCCCATGCCCGGTGAAGATCGACTTCGGCGAGGTGTCGATGAACATGCGCAACCTGTTGCGCAAGATGGGCCAGAAGAGCTTCCGGCCGGGCAACGCCCTGTCGATGGCGTTCCTCAACGCCACCAGCCCCGACAAGATCAACCTGATGCGCAGCGCCATGGTCGGCGTGGGCTTCAAGGCGCAGCGGCTGGCCCATGACCTGCTGGGTCGGCTGGCGCGAAAGCAGACCGCTGCGCCTCGGGCCACCGTGGGCACCGCGCCCATCAAGGAACAGGTGATCCACTTCATCAACAAGAAGTTGCCGGGTGGGTTGCCCAAAAAGACCGCGCGCGCCTTGCTCGACATTGAGGACAAGGATTACGTTCCGATCATCCGCAACCCGGCCACCACCACGGCCGACACCGAGGCGGTGTTCTATTTCCCGGGCTGCGGCTCAGAGAGGCTGTTCTCGCAAGTGGGTCTGGCCACGCAGGCCATGCTGTGGCACGCTGGAGTGCAAACGGTCTTGCCACCGGGCTACTTGTGCTGTGGCTATCCGCAGCGCGGCAGCGGGCAGTTCGACAAGGCCGACAAGATCATCACCGACAACCGGGTCTTGTTCCACCGCGTGGCCAACACGCTGAACTACCTGGACATCAAGACGGTGGTGGTCAGTTGCGGCACCTGCTACGACCAGCTGCAGGGTTATCAGTTCGACAAGATCTTCCCGGGCTGCCGAATCATCGACATCCACGAGTACCTGCTCGAAAAGAACATCACGCTGCAGGGGCAGGGCGGCTACCTGTACCACGACCCCTGCCACAGCCCGATGAAGCTGCAAGAGCCGATGAAGACGGTCAAGGCGCTGGTGGGTGGCAGTCACCCCGAGGCGGTTCTCGAAAGCAAGCGCTGCTGCGGTGAAGCCGGCACGCTGGGCGTGACCCGTCCGGACATCTCGACGCAGATTCGCTTCCGCAAGGAAGAAGAGCTGAAGAAAGACGAGCAGGCCCTGCGGCGGATCACGGCAGGGTTGGTGCCGGATCGTGAGGGCGTTGCAGCCGTCGCGCCCTCCGCGGAAAAGGGCAACCTGAAGATCCTCACCTCGTGCCCCAGCTGTTTGCAGGGGCTCAGCCGCTACGGCGGTGACCTGCAAAACGGGCTGCTCGAGGCCGACTACATCGTGGTCGAGATGGCAAACCAGTTGCTCGGCGCGGATTGGATGCCCGAGTACGTGGAACTTGCCAATCGGGGTGGCATCGAGCGGGTCCTGGTGTGAGCGACCTGCAGGGCGGGTGTGCGTTGTGTCAGTCGACCGGCGGTGTGCTGGTCGCGACGGGCCCGCACTGGCGGGTGATCCGGGTCGAGGATCCCGCCTTCCCCGCGTTCTACCGGGTGGTGTGGACCGAGCATGTGGCCGAGTTCAGCTCCCTGTCGGGTTCCGCGCGTGCCGAATGCATGAGCGTGGTGTGCGCCGTCGAACAGGTGCTGCTCCGGGTGTTGCGTCCCACCAAGGTCAATCTGGCCGCGCTGGGCAACGTCGTTCCCCACCTGCACTGGCATGTGATCGCCCGGTTCGATTGGGACAGCCACTTTCCACAGCCGATCTGGGGTGAGGCGCAGCGCCGCGTTGAGTCGGCGACTACGCGGCTGGCGGCCACGCTGCCCGAGTTGGACCACGAAGTTGCCACGGCGGTCGGTGATTTGAGCTGCGGAGACTGACGGGATGATTCAGCCGCCTCGATACACTCGATCGAATCGAATACGCACCCGACGTCTGCCATGGCCGGTCTGAGCGCTGACTCTCCACACCCCACGGCCCTGACCGTGCACCGGCAATCGAGAATGCTGGAAATCGGGTTTTCCGACGGCCGTGAGTTTCGGATTCCATTCGAGTTGATGCGTGTTTATTCACCGTCGGCCGAGGTGAAGGGCCACGGCCCGGGCCAAGAGGTCCTGCAAACGGGAAAACGCGAGGTGGATGTCGTCTCGCTTGAGCCCGTAGGTAACTACGCGGTGCAGCCGGTTTTTTCGGATGGCCACAGCACCGGCATCTTCACCTGGGACTACCTGTACTTTCTCGGCTCCCAGCAAACGCAGTTGTGGCAGCAGTATGAAGAGCGGCTGGCCGGTGCGGCTGTCGAGCGCGACGCGCGCATGCTGCCTGCGGCGGGCCCGTCTTGCAGCAGCCACTGACTTCATTCACCTTGCGAGCGCAATTTGAGCAACACCCACTTCGGATTCAAGACGGTCGACGAAACGCAAAAGGCCGGGCGGGTGCGTGGCGTCTTCGACTCGGTGGCGTCGAAGTACGACGTCATGAACGATCTGATGTCGATGGGCCTGCATCGTGCCTGGAAGGCCTACACCGTGTCGGTGGCCAATGCGCGCCCTGGCGATCGCGTCCTCGATATCGCAGGCGGCACCGGCGACTTGGCTCGGGCATTTGACAAAAAGGTGGGCCCCTCGGGTTTGGTGGTGCACACCGACATCAACGAGGCGATGCTTCGACAAGGCAGAGACCGCCTGACCGATGCAGGGGCGCTCCTGCCCACGTCGATCTGTGACGCCGAGACATTGCCATTTCCCGAGGCGACCTTTGACATCGTGTGCGTGGCCTTCGGCCTGCGCAACATGACTCACAAGGACAAGGCGCTGTCAGAGATGAACCGGGTCTTGCGTCCCGGCGGGCGCTTGCTGGTGCTCGAGTTTTCGAAGGTGGCGCAGCCGCTGCAAAAGCTGTACGACTGGTACTCGTTCAAGGTGTTGCCACAGGTCGGGCAGTGGGTGGCCGGTGATGCCGAGAGCTATCGGTATCTCGCCGAGTCGATTCGGATGCATCCTGCTCAGGCGGAACTCAAGGCCATGATGAAGACGGCGGGTTTCGGTCACGTCGATGTCCACAACTTGAGTGCCGGGATCGTCGCGCTGCATGTCGGCATCAAGTGTTGATTGATCAAGCGCCCGAGGCGCCCCAGCTGCATCACGCGGATGCCTGTCACGGCGTCTGATACCCCCTAATCGGGGGGGGTGCGAATTGACCTTTGGCGGCTACAGTCGGCCGCCTTCTGTGCCGATATCCTCACCAGCCACCCTGGCGGACCGCAATTATCCGGCGAGGTTTGGCTGTTCGCCGGTGGCCGTTTGTGGGTGCGTATCAAAGTAATTCCGGAGTTTTTGAATGTTTTCAGGAACCAACTTGGTGGTTGAAATACGCAGTCTTTTTGTCCGGGTGTCTGCGCCTCTTGTTGGGGTTGTCATCGTTGCGGGGCTGCTGGTTGGATGCGGTGGCGGCGACAAGAAGGAAAAGACGGCATCGCAGACGGCTGCCAAGGTAAACAAGGAAGAAATCACGGTCCACCAGATCAACAACGTCTTGCAGCAGCAAAGGGGACTGAAGCCTGAGATGGCGGCTTCTGCCAGCGTTCAGGTTCTCGAGCGCCTGATTGATCAGGAACTGGCGATACAAAAAGCGCAGGAACAAAAGATCGATCGCGATCCGCGGGTGGTTCAGCAAATTGAATCTGCTCGGCGCGAAATCATTTCTCGTGCCTATATCGAGAAAGTCGGGTCGGGTGTTCCAACACCAACACCAGCCGAAATCAAGGCGTACTTCGACAGCAAGCCAGCGCTGTTCAGTGCGCGCAAGGTCTATTCGTTTCAGGAATTGATGATTGAGGCGGACGCCGGACAAATCACAGCCTTGCGCGAGGCCTTGGCTGCGGCCAAGGACATTAATGCATTCGCGGAATATCTGAAGGCCAATAACTTCAAGTTTGGCGGCAATCAGGCCAGTCGAGCAGCTGAACAGTTGCCGCTGGCGAGCTTGGACGAGATCGCCAAAATGAAGAACGGCCAGGCCTTGTTCAGCGTGACCCCCAAGGGCGCCCAGGTCACCGTGCTGGCCGGCACTCGGGATCAGCCTGTCGATGAGGTTCGCGCCCAGCCGGCCATCGAGCAATTCTTGCTGAACGAGCGCAAGCGCAAGGTGGTCGAGGACGATTTGAAGGCGCTTCGCAAGGCAGCGAAGATCGAATACGTGGGCGACTATGCCGGCGGGGCACCCAAATCGCTCGAGGAGAAACTGAACGTTTCGCCCACCCGATCACCTTTGGTGGATTCTTCGGCCTCAGCCGCTGAGTATGTTCCGCCAGCGCCAGCTCCGCTGGCTTCTGCCCCTGTCGATACAACACCTGCAGAGCCCTTCGCCGCATCAGCCCCGACCGGGAAAGCGCTGGAGATGGGCCTGAAGGGTTTCAAGTGACCTGCAAGTTGTCCATTGCAAGACTGCTCGAATATCAAGGAAGGCTCAGCCATGGTTGCCAGGCGAATTTTCTCGACGTTTGTTTTTCTCTTTGCCTGCACGGGCGCCTCGTGGGCTCAAACGCCAGACACGTCCGAGTACATCCTCGGCACTGGCGACGTGATCAAGGTCACGGTTTACCAAGTGCCAGATTTGAGCGTGGAGGCTCGGATTTCTGAACTGGGCCGGATCACCTTCCCGCTGCTGGGTAGCGTGACAGTGGGGGGAAGCACGCCAACGGGCGTCCAGGACAAGATCGCCAAGGCGCTCAGAGACGGCGGCTTCGTCCTGAAACCGCAAGTGATCGTGTCGATCCTGCAGGTCAAGAGCAATCTGGTGTCGATTCTTGGGCAGGTCGGGAAGCCCGGTCGCTACCCGATAGAAACGGCAAATACCAAGGTGTCCGAGATCATCGCTGCGGCGGGTGGCATCCTGCCCGGTGGGTCTGACGTGGTCACGCTTGTCGGCACCCGCAATGAGAAGGCTGTGCGACTCGAAATTGACGTGCCGGCCATTCTCCAAGCGGGGAAAAACGAACTCGACGTGAATGTCATCAACGGCGACATCATCTACGTGGCTGTCGCACCCACCGCCTACATGTACGGCGAGGTTCAGCGCCCAGGCGTCTTCCCAATCGAGCGCGGCATGAGCGTGCTGCAGGCGCTCGCTCATGCGGGCGGCCCTACCCCTAAGGGTACCGAGCGTGGCATGCGTGTTCACCGTCGGGATGCCAAAGGCACCGTGCAGATTCTTGACTTGAAGATGGCAGACATCGTTGAACCCGGCGACGTGATCTACGTTCGCGAATCGATTTTTTAAGGCGTTCTGGCATGACGGCTGGTCAGATCCTGCGAATTCTTTGGGCTCGAAAGTGGCTGTTTCTGACCTTGTTCCTGGTCGTCGCCGTCGCGGGAGCTGCGTACACCCTCACGCGGCCGAAGGTCTATGTGGCGAATGCATCGATGGTCGTGGATGCGCGGCCCGATCCATTGCTCGGCGCTCTGGCCGTACCTGCGAACATGGCCACCCAGGTCGAGATCGTCAGGAGCGACAAGGTGGCCACCCGAGTTGTCAAGATTCTGGGCGTCGAGCGTTCGCCCGAGGCGGTGCAGCAGTGGCGGGAAGAGACGCAAGCGAAGATCCCGCTTGACCGCTACTTCGCGGACCTTTTGGGGCGCGGGCTGGTCATCGAACCGGGGCGCGGCAGCAACGTCATCAACCTGACTTTCAGCGCTCAGGATCCAGCCTTTGCGGCGTCTGCGGCCAATGCCTTCGTGCAGGCGGCCATTCAGGTGTCGATCGAGCTTCAGATCGATCCGGCCAGGCAGTCAACGCCATTTGTCGAGGCTCAGGTCGGCGCAGCTCGGAAGACGCTGGAAGATGCGCAGGCCAAGCTCTCAGAGTTTCAGAAATCAAAGGGCATCGTCGCCTCCGATGAGCGTGTCGACGAAGAGACTTCCAAATTGAATGAGTTGTCGAGCCAACTGGCCGCCGCGCAGGTCCAGCGGGTCGAATCGTCTGGACGGCAACGAGACAGCGGTACCGAGGTCTCTCCCGATGTCCAGCAAAGTGGTGCTGTTCAGTCGTTGAAGAACCAGCTCGCGGCAGCCGAACTTCGGTTGGCAGAAGTCAGCGATGTCATGGGTGCGAACCATCCGCAACGACAGCAGATCCAGGTTCAGATTGCGAGCCTGCAAAGGCAAGTCGCTGACGAGGTGCGCCGTGTGTCAGGTGGTGCTGCCGTGGCCAGCCGTGCCAGTTCGAAGATGGTGACCGAGTTGCATTCCTTGCTTGAAGACCAGAAGAAACGTGTGCTTGCTCTGCGAGCCGACAAGGATCAGATCTCCATCCTTTTGCGCGACGTTGAAACGGCCAATCGTGCTTACGACGCCCTGAGCCAACGCTCGACACAGGTGAACCTGGAGTCGCAGAACAACAAGTCTCCGTTGCGGGTGCTGAGTGTGGCGGTTGAGCCTTTCGAGCCGTCGTTGAAGTCGACCGCCAAGGGAGTGATCGTCTCGTTTGGCGGGGGCTTGCTGCTGGGTTTTGCGGTTGTGATGCTGCTGGAGTTCTTGGACCGCAGGGTTCGAGGCCCGGAAGATCTGGCGATGCTCCACGGCGTGCCGGTCATCGGGGTGCTGCGCCCGGCCACCTCGAAGCGGAGGATTTTTCGCCGGCTTTCTGCGGCTAACGCACCGCCCGGCGGAGCCCCGTTACTGACAGGCACCGCACGTCCATGAAGGTCAACTTCAACAATCTGCCGGCTGTTTCCAGGGCCAATCGATCCATCGGTGCCATCCTGATGGATGCGGGGCTTTTGTCGCCCGAGGACGCTGAGCGCATCCTGCTGCTCCAAAAGGAAAAGAACCTCAGGTTCGGTGATGCGGCGATTGCTCTGGGCATCCTCACCGAGGCTGACATCCAGTTCGCGTTGTCCCGGCAGTTTTCTTATCCGTATCTGCGCTCGGTGGATCAAAAGAAACCGGTCAGTACGGAACTCATCGCCGCCTACCAGCCGTTCAGCCCCTGCGTGGACCAACTCCGGGCCATTCGAAGTCAACTGATGATGCGTTGGTTCGACAAGACCGAGCAGCGTCAGGTTCTTGCTGTCGTTGGCTCTGCGCGAGGAGAAGGCCGAAGCTACCTGGCCGCCAATTTGGCGGTGGTCTTTTCTCAACTCGGCGAGCGAACCCTCCTGATTGACGCTGATTTGCGTCACCCACGCCAGCACGAGATGTTCATGCTGGACAACGGTACGGGACTGTCGACCGTGCTGTCGGAGCGTTCCCGCGACGAGGCCATCGTTCGGATCACCGATTTGGTCGGCCTCTTCGTGCTACCCGCAGGGCCGACGCCGCCCAACCCGTTGGAACTGCTCTCGCGCCCGCTGTTCGATGACTTCATGACCCGCATGCGCAGCACCTTCGACGTGGTCATTCTGGATACATCGAGCCTGTCAGACGGGGAGGATGGCGCCATGGTCGCCATTCGTGCGGGCGCTGCCATTGCTGTCGCCCAAGCCACGCAAACTCGGGTGGCGGACTTCAACGATCTGGTTCAAGGGTTGATGAACGCCGGTGTTTCGGTCGTCGGCTCGGTGTTGAATGAAGTCGTGGCGGATGAAAAGCCGAGCAAATGAGCGGTATGCCTTCACTGCGCGCTGCCGGGCGGGATGAATCCGGGTCGATGTCGCCGTGGTGGGTCGCGCTTGCGGGTTTGGCGGTCATGTACATCCCCATGTACTGGGCGGCCGCTGGTGGTCTGTGGCAAAGCGATGAGCATGCCCATGGAGTGATCGTCCTCGTGGTGGCGATGTGGCTTTTCTGGACGACAAGGAGAGGCGTCGCCAGTGCTTGCCAGTCACCATCACCGGCGATCGGGTGGTTGCTTTTCCTGTTCGGGCTTTGCGTGTACTTGGCTGGGCGGGTGGTCGGGATCACCATCCTTGAGTTTTCCTCACAGCCGCTGGTGCTGGCCGGGTTGTTGCTGGTACTCAAAGGGCCAAGCGCACTGAAAGTTGCTTGGTTCCCAATCGTCTATTTGGTTTTCATGATCCCCTTGCCGGGCATCTTTGTGGACGCTGTCACCGGGCCATTGAAGAGCTGGATTTCAATGATCGTCGTGGAGATGCTTCATTGGGCCGGCTACCCGATCGCCCGCAACGGGGTGACGATCACTGCGGGGCAATATCAGATGCTCGTGGCTGACGCCTGTTCGGGCTTGCATTCCATGTTCAGCTTGTCCGCCCTTGGCACCCTGTTCATGTACATCATGGATCGACGGGTCCTGCTACACAACGCGGTCATGGTGGCCGCCATCCTTCCGATTGCATTCGCCGCGAACATCATCCGCGTGATGGTTTTGGTGTTGGTCACTTACCACCTCGGCGATGAGGCCGGCCAGGGTTTTTTGCACGGCATGGCCGGAATGTTTCTGATGCTGGTCGCGCTGGGCAGCTTTTTTGCGCTTGATGCCGCACTGGCTGGCATCGTTGGCGGGACGGCGGGAAAACCGGCGATTCGTTGATCGATCGCCAACTGTCACTGCACAACCCATGAGTACCGCTGAGCCTAAGCATGCCTGAGCATCTGCGGGCGCTGATCGTGATCCTGGGGCTGGCCAGCGCAGTGTTCGCCTACGTCCACAGACCTGCTTTTGGCCTCCCCATCGATTCAGTTGACCTGCGCCGCCGCCGCAATCTCTGGTTTGTGGTCACACTGATTGCGTTTCTGTCGCACAACTTCTGGATCTATGTGATCGGTGTTGCTGCGGTACTTCTCGTGCAGCGAAAGCACGAGCCCAACCCACTGGCCATGTATCTCATGCTGTTGTTGGCCGTGCCGCCGTTTTCTGCGGCCATTCCGGGCCTCGGACCTATCGCGCAACTGTTTGAACTCAACCATCTTCGGTTGATGTCTCTCGCGATCTTGCTGCCTGCTTGGTGGTCACTACGATCCGACCGCTTACCCAGGGCGTTCGGATACTGCTGGGCAGATCGTTTTCTTTTGGCGTACCTGCTTTATCAAGCAGCATTGAACTTGGGCGTGGGCAACTTCACGAACGGGCTTCGGCAGGGCGTGCTGTACGGTTTCACTGACGTGTTCTTGCCGTACTACGTTGCCAGTCGAGGCTTGCGCAACCTTGCCGCCCTCCGTGATGCCGTCGCCTCTTTGGCGGTGGTGGGTTTTGTGCTGAGCGGCATCGCCTTATTCGAGTTCCTGAAGCATTGGCTGCTCTACGCCCAACTTGACTCCGTGCTCGGTGTCAGCTTCGGCATGGGTAACTACCAAGGCCGAGGCGATCTCGCTGTCATTCGAGCCAATGCCAGCCTAGGGCATGGCATTGCACTCGGTTACGTGATGGCCATTGCCTCGTTGCTGTACCTTGCCCTCGCGCCCTTGCCGGGCAAGGTCTTGCCGCGGTGGATCGGATCCGGGATTCTCATGGTGGGTTTGCTGGCTGCGCTGTCCAGGGGGCCATGGGTCGGCATGGCCGTTGGGGTCTGCGTCTTTGTTTTGATGTCAGCCCATCGCTCTCGGGATGTGTCCCGCCTTCTCGGGTGGGGCGCAATAGGCTTTTGTGTGCTGCTGGTGTCACCCTATGGAGGCACTTTGGTTAACTTGCTTCCGTTCATCGGGACAACCGATGCCGGAGGGGTCGAGTACCGTCAGCAACTATTCGAGGCGTCCCTGCTGGTGATGAAGCAGAACCCTTGGTTCGGCGGTGGTGACTACATCGGCGAACTGGCTGCGCTGGGCATGGTCCAAGGCGAAGGAATCGTCGATCTCGTCAACACCTACCTTGCCGTGGCTTTGACGCAGGGGCTGGTCGGTCTTGGGCTGTTCGCTGGGGTCTTCGCCTCCGCGGCTGCTGGGCTTTTGTCGGCGTGGCGCCGCGTCGGTGCTGACTCCGATCTTCACCGGTTCGGCCGCGCCTTGTTGGCTGCGCTGGCAGCTGCCCTGGCCATCATTGCCACCATGAGCCCGATTCTTTGCGTGCCGACCATGTATTGGCTGCTCGCGGGGCTTTGCGTGGCGTACGCGCATTTGGCTGAGGCATCCAACTTGACCATTTCCAGTGTGCCGGGTGTGCCCCCCAGACACACTCCTGCCAGGCCTGCCGTGCCCACGTGAGCCTTTCTCACCGCACGCGCCTATGCCCTTCGTACTGTGAACAGAACCCCAGCATCCGCCGCTGCCGATACGAGGGGTGTTCGCCGAGCCTGTGAGGCTGAGGATGAACCTCGGGTTTCAGTCATCATGGTGAACTACAACACGGCTGCGTTGATTCGGCCGATGGTGGACGGTCTCCTCGCGTCCGCCGCTGGTTGTGGCGCGGTCCAGATCGTGGCCTTGGACAATGCGTCACGCGACGATTCTTTGGTAGCCCTCAAATCACTCGGGGACCGGGTCGATCTCATCGTCAACGCACACAACGTGGGCTTTGGACGCGCCAACAATCAGTGCCTTGCCAGGACACGAGGCCGCTACGTGTTGCTTTTGAACACGGATGCATTCGTTGCCCCGGATACGCTGGGTCAAACGTTGGACTACATGGATTCCAACCCAAAAACTGGCGTGCTCGGCGTGCGCTTGGTGGGTCGAGACGGCGTGCTCCAGCCCTCCTGCCGGTACTTCCCGACAGTTACCAACGTGTTCCTCTCCCGAACCGGGCTTGCCCGGTGGTTCCCGTGGATTCAGTCCATGGACGACATGTCATGGGATCACGCCAGCGACCGACAGTGTGATTGGGTGCCCGGTTGCTACTACCTCGTGAGGCGCGAGGTGATCGATCAAGTTGGATTATTCGACCCGCGATACTTTCTGTACTACGAGGAAGTGGATCACTGCCGAGCCGTGAAAGCGGCCGGTTGGGATGTGACCTATTTTCATGACACGACGGTGGTGCATATCGGTGGTGAAAGCGCCAAGTCCGACAGCGATCTCACCCAGGGTGCGCGCCAGATTTCAGTGCTGCAAATCGAAAGTGAGCTGCTGTACTTCCGGAAACACGCTGGTCTTGGGGGGCTGTTTGCGCATCTGTGCCTTACCGTGCTGGCCGCCTTGATCCTGAACCTGAAATCCGCTCTCAAGGGCCAAGGCGCCCGAGGTTTGGGGGCGCCTTGGGGCCACGTTCGGCAGGTGTTCACCCTCGCGCTACTGACGCGCTGGGGCACCCAGCCCACCCGATGATTTCTGCACGACACATGTTTTCGAACATCCGTGCAGACTTGGCCGCTCACCGGGGCGACTGGGGCGCGCAAGGGTTCTGGGCACTTGTGGTCTATCGCTTCGGCCGGTGGCGGTGTGGCCTGAAAGTCACCGTGGTGCGCAAGGCCCTCTCGCCGCTGTACCGGTTGGCCTTCAAGTTCGTCCAGATCGTCACAGGCATCGAGTTGCCCTGCGAAGTCGATATCGGACGCAACTTCGTCATCGATCACTCGGGCGGGATCGTCATCAGCGGGTATGCGAAGTTCGGTGACAACTGTCGCATCCGCAACGGCGTGGTGGTGGGCCTGAGTCGTGTCGATGACCCTTGCGCACCAGTCATCGGCAACAACGTCGATATTGGTGCCGGCGCGAAGTTGCTGGGCCGCATCAGCATTGGTGACAACTGCCTGATCGGAGCCAACGCCGTCGTCATTCGCGACGTGCCAGCAGACTCGATCGCCGTGGGCGTTCCTGCCGTCATCAAGCCCCGAAGCGCAACGAGATGAGCGTTGACCCTCCGATTGACGATGTCGCCCTGGTTGCCATCGGCCGCAACGAAGGCGACCGGCTGAGACGGTGCCTTGAATCCTCGGTGGGCCGAGTGTCTCGTGTGGTCTATGTCGATTCAGGTTCCACCGATGGATCGGCCGAACTCGCCGCTCGGATGGGCGCTGAGGTCGCGGCCCTCGACACCGCTTTGCCGTTCACCGCCGCTCGGGCGCGCAATGAAGGTGCCCGCAGGGCACTGCGTGGCCGATCGGGGACACGTTATCTGCAGTTCGTCGATGGAGACTGCGAAGTCGCCCCCAAGTGGCTCGGTCAGGCCAAGTCATTTCTGGATGCGCATCCAGCGGTCGTGGCGGTATGCGGGCGCCGCCGCGAGCGCTTCCCCGATCAATCGATCTACAACCGCCTGTGCGATACCGAGTGGGACACGCCGGTCGGCTCGACGCGAGCCTTTGGTGGCGATGTCATGGTTCGAGTCGACGCGTTCAATGCGGCCGGTGGATATCGTGATGAATTGATCGCGGGCGAAGACCCGGAACTCGCCATTCGACTTCGACAGGCCGGTGGTCAGTTGTGGCGTTTGGACATCGAGATGACCTTGCACGATGCCGCGATGACCCGATTCAGTCAGTGGTGGAAGCGCTCTGTGCGCGCGGGCTACGCGTTCGCCTTGGGCGCCTTCATTCATGGCGCCCCACCGGAGAGGCACTGGGTTCGAGAGTCCCGTCGCGCTTGGCTGTGGGGGCTCCTGATACCGCTCATGGGTGCGGCCGGACCTCTTTCGGGGCATCCAATGCTCGCCGGGGTGGTGGCATTGCTCTATCTGCTGCAGTGGAGTCGACTTTTTGTCTCAACTGAAGGGACGTTATTTGTCAAATTGGCGCGCTCGACATTCCTCGTTCTTGGAAAGTTTGCGGAGGCTGTAGGGCAAGTCAAGTTTTGTTGGCACCGCATGGCCGGGGTTCAAGCCAGGTTGATCGAGTACAGGTAATTTTTTGTATGACCCGTCCCGCCATTGCTTATTTGGTCAACCAATACCCGAAGGTCAGCCACAGTTTCATTCGGCGGGAGATCCTGGCGCTTGAGCGGCTGGGCTTCGTCGTTCACCGCTGGGCCTCTCGTGGATGGGATGCCGATTGTCCTGACCCCGCTGACTTGGCTGAGCAGCGCCGTACACGCTATTTGCTGGCTGCGAGTCCTTTGAGTTTGTTGGCTGCGTTGCTGCGCACGCTTTTGACGAACCCGAAAGCGTTCATTGCCTCTGTCAGGCTGGCATGGCAGTGCAGCCGAGGCAGTGAGCGCCCATGGCCGGTTCATCTCGCTTATTTGGCACAGGCTTGTGTTGCCTGGAAATGGGCTCGCGAGGTCGGCGTGACTCACGTGCACGCACACTTTGGCACCAACCCCGCCGAGGTGGCCATGCTGTTATCTGCGCTTGGCGGCCCGCCATTCAGCTTCACGGTTCATGGCCCTGAGGAGTTCGACAAACCCAAGTCGTTGCACCTGCAGCGCAAGATCCAGCACTCGGCCTTCGTCGTGGCGATCAGTTCTTACGGTCGCAGCCAGCTTTACCGTTGGGCTGCGCTCGCCGATTGGCCCAAAGTGCAGGCCGTGCATTGCGGCATTGATGCCCAGTTCACCGACCGGGTGCCGCAGCCGATAAAGCCTTGGGCTCGGCTTGTGTGCGTCGGCCGACTTTGCGAGCAGAAGGGGCAGTCGCTGCTGATTCACGCGATGCAACTGCTGCTGAAGCAGGGGGTCGCCTTCGAATTGGTCCTGGCCGGCGATGGCGAGATGCGGATCGAGATCGAGGCGCTGATCCGGGCGTGCAGCTTGACCGAAAGGGTGCGCATCACCGGCTGGATCAGCGGTGAGCAGGTATCGCATGAGCTGGAGGCCGCCCGCGCCCTGGTGCTCCCCAGTTTTGCCGAGGGGCTGCCGGTGGTCATCATGGAGGCCATGGCGCTTGGCCGGCCGGTCATCAGTACCTTTGTGGCCGGAATTCCAGAGTTGGTGCGGCCCGGGGAAAACGGTTGGCTGGTTCCGGCTGGCGATATCGAGGCGCTCGCAGACGCGATGCGCGCTTGCCTCCAAGCCCCCCCGGATCAACTGAATGCCATGGGTGCAGCCGGACGCGAGCGTGTTCTGCAACGGCATGGCGCCGATGTCGAGGCGGCCAAGTTGGCCGCGTGCTTTCAGCAATCGGCCTCTTCGGCCGATATGCCTGCCATGCCTTGCACGCCCGGAAAACCAGGATGAACAGCGAACTGCCGACGGTATTGGGTGCCGTCGTGAGCCTGCTGTTTGGTGTCCTGTGGGTTCCGGTAGCAGTGTTTGCTCTTCAAGTATTCGCGGCGAGGCCACATCAGTCCAAGCAGGGGGGATCCCCCTCGGCAAATGGCGTGAGCCTCGATGACTCTGAATCCAGGCCGCGCCCGCGGCTTGCCGTGCTGGTACCCGCACACAACGAGGCGGTCGGTATCGCCGCGACCTTGATCGACGTGATCTCGCAGCTGAACGCGGGCGACCGATTGCTGGTGGTGGCCGATAACTGCAGCGACGCTACGGCTGATGTGGCGCGGCGCTGCGGCGCAGAAGTGATCGAGCGTGAGCACGACACCTCGCGCGGGAAAGGCCACGCACTTGATTTCGGTTTGCGGCATCTGGCTGCGGAGCCACCCGAGGTGCTGATCGTTGTCGATGCCGACTGCTCCTTGGACGTCGGCGCCTTGCAGCGCTTGGCGGCGGCATGCGCCAGAAGTCAGCGTCCGGTTCAGGGCAGGTACCTGATGCACGCTCCGGTGAATGCTCCGCTGCGCCTTCGCGTGGCCGCTTTCGCCTGGCGGGTCAAGAACTGGGTACGTCCGTTGGGAGCATCCCGCTTCGGGATGCCCTGCCCGTTGATGGGTACGGGCATGGCCTTCCCCTGGGTATTGATCAGCGGCGCGTCGCTTGCTACAGCTCATCTGGTGGAGGACATGAAGCTTGGCCTCGAGCTGGCCCTTGCGGGGGCGCCCCCACTGTTTGTGTCTGACGCGAGGGTGAACAGCGTTTTTCCGCTGGCTCGCGAAGCCGCTCAGGCGCAACGAGCCCGCTGGGAACACGGGCACCTCTCGATGCTGCTCAGCGAGGGTCCGAGTCTCCTTGCCCGGGCTCTGGTGACTCGGGATCGGCGTCTGGCGGCCATGGCGCTTGATCTGATGGTGCCGCCGGTGACGCTGTTGTTGGGTGCGGTGCTGCTGACGGTGGTCATCGGTGCGGCCTTGCTCCCTGTGGCCTCGGCGCTGCCGGCCTGGATTGCCAGCGCTTGCCTGACGCTGATGCTGGCCGCTCTGGTGAGGGCTTGGTGGCTGGTCGGGCGTGACTTGTTGTCGGTGAGCGATCTGCTCCGTGCGCCGGCCCACGCCCTGCTTAAATTCCCGCTCTACTTGAAGTTCATCACCAACCGCCAAAAGGATTGGGTGCGAACCGAACGACATGACGACAAGCCCTGACCTCGATCCGGCTGCGTCCTTGCGGTCCACCCACGAAGCCAGTGGACATTCCGTCGACTTCGGCCGCAACCTGTGTGTGGTGCTGGGGCTGCCGTTTGATGCGATCGATCTGGACACGGCTGTCGCCCGCATTCGGGCCGCCGTGGCGTCTCGCACCCGGCTGTTCATCTCGACACCCAACACCAACTTTGTCGTCGCGGCCATGCGTGACAGAGCATTTCGAGACTCTGTCTTTCACAGTGACATGAGTCTCATGGACGGGAAACCCTTGGTATGGGCAGCCAGACTGATGGGTATTCCCGTGCCCGAGCGGGTGAGCGGGGCAGACGTATTTGAAGCCTTGGGTCGACCAGGATCGGCCCCGATGTCTATCTATCTGTTTGGCGGACAACCAGGTATCGCCGCCAGAGCGGCGGCGAACATCAACGACGCTCATGGACCCTTGAGCTGCGTCGGGTTCGACGACGCTGGCTTTGGACGTGTCGAAGACATGAGCGACGACGCCACCATCGATCGCATCAATGCCAGCGGAGCGGACTTCCTCGTGGTGTCGCTGGGCGCGGCCAAGGGCCAAGCCTGGATCGAACACAACCTGCCCCGGTTGCAGATCCCTGTGGTCAGCCACCTGGGTGCCGTCGTGGGTTTCGTTGCCGGCTCTGTGCAGCGCGCCCCACCATGGATGCGGCGGTCGGGGCTGGAATGGCTGTGGCGGGTGAAGGAGGAGCCGCAGCTGTGGAAAAGATATGCCTCCGACGGACTGGTGTTTCTGCGGCTACTGGCTTTTCACCTGGTCCCGGATGCCCTGATGCGACGCAATGCCGGCCAATCGAACGAATCCGCAGAGAAGGTTTGCGAGATCAGCGAGTCTGAGACCGGCATGACGATGACCTTCACTGGCACGCTGGGCAGCACTGAACGACAGGCACTCAAAGAGATGTGTCACCTGAGTGCAGGTTCAACTCGCCCGCTCACAATTGAGCTTTCAAGCGTAGCCGGAATAGACAATTCCTGTTCTGCCTCTTTGATGCTGCTTCAAGCTCATCGTAGGCGCTGTGGCCTGAGTACTATATTTTTTTCTGTGCCCGGCCATATAAAGCTTCAGGGATATTAAATTGGTTTCCGAATCCCGTGATGTAAAAAAACCACTCCGTCAGCGCGTGATAAATGCAGGAAGCTGGGCACTCGGCGGATATGTCATTGGACAAGTTCTGCGTTTGGCAAGCAACTTGATACTTGCCCGCCTTTTGTTCCCAGAGGCTTTCGGGATCATGGCGATCGCCAGTGCCATCTACGTCGGTGTGGTCATGCTGACTGATGTCGGAATAGGCCAGAGCATCATCGTCCACCAAGATGGAGGCGACGACCTGTTTCTTGATACGGCTTGGGTTCTTCAGATCATGAAAGGCGCGCTCATTGCGGTGGTCCTTTCGCTCGGCTCAGGGTGGGCTGCCTATTTCTATGAGGACAACCGACTGCAGGAAATTGTTCTTATCATTGCTGCGACTGCTTTGATTGGTGGATTTAATTCCACCAAACTTCAGACGGCCCATCGAAATATGCAGGAACGCCAATATTTCTGGGTCGGGCTGGCGGCGCAGGCTGTCAGTATCATGGTGATGGTCGGATTGGCGTTTCTTGGTAAAAGCCCATCCAGTCTCGCTTGGGGGGGCTTCGCAGGCGCTATTTTTACCTGCGCAACAAGTCACTTTTATTATCCTGGTCGCCTCAACCGGCTTCGTCTTGACGGGGGTCATGCACGTCAAATCATGAGGTTCGGGGGGATAGTCCTTGTGAGTTCGACATTAACATTTGCTTGTGGAGAAGGAAGCAAGTTGTTGATGGGTTCCCTCATTGACATGAAGGCGATGGGAGTGATCAGTATCGCGACCTCATTGAGTGGTCTTTGCGTCGGTGTGTCAACAATGCTTTCTGGGAAAATATTATTCCCAGCGTATGCTGAATTACACAGGGAGGCGGATCACGGTAAGTTGTATTCTGTTGTCGGCAGGGCGAGGGTGGTGCAGATGTTTTTTATATGGGCTGCATCATTCGTTCTACTTTTGATTGCAAGGCCGCTGATTGGGGCCATGTATGACTCAAGATATTCTGAGGCTGCCTCAATAATTGAGGTCATGGCCATTGGGAACTTCGGGGTTGCGTTGAATATATCTTATGTATTTTTAGAGGCTGCAATCAAGCGCCCTGATCTGACAGTGAGGATTGTGTTGTCTATGGCATTGAGTCTATGGATTTCGGTTTACATTGGGCACCACTTCTGGGGTGCAAGTGGGGTTATTTATGGCCTGGCTGCCTCTGGATGGATAAGTTATCCATTGGTTTCTTCGGTGTACAGAGGGGCTGGATTCTGGTACCCCCGTTCTGATCTGTTAATAATTTCCATGTCAGCGTTGGTAATGATGATTTATCTGTGCTTCGGGCCAGGGTTGAAAGTACTGAGCTGAGGCCCTTATCTTGGATTTCCATTGGCGCCTGGTAGGTTGGTATCATCAGTGTTGACGAGGCGTTACGATGATGGAAATGAGGGCTTAAAACTGACAGAAAATAGCTTGGCGGACTGAGTGGCGAACCCATTTTTATCCGGCGGCTCCTCGTGCCTGCTTGCCCACTTGACTTGCGCCTAATTGGGGGTACGTCAACGTCACCCGACAAGCAGGGTTTCTCTGGGGGCTTTGATGGTATTCCCCAAGATTAGCCGATTCAGCGGGGCCAGAGTCAAGCCATAAATCCCAAGTTTGGCTTGGGAAATCTCCCAATGTTCGGCACAACGGTCGACAAGTCCGAGTTTGTCACGCCAAACCAAGACGCGAGCGTGGCTGCATACTCATCCACAGATGTAGTGGGAATCAATCGACCCTGCCCCGCGTCATCCGGACTTCCCAGCGATACCGTAGGGAAGCGGCCGTAGATCCGATTTCCCAAGACCGCATCACCCATGATGAAGTGGTGCCCACCCCACCCGTGGTCTGAGCCTTGACCATTGCTTTGCAGGGCCCGGCCAAAATCTGACGCCGTAAAGCTGGTGACGCTGCCAGAAACACCCAAGGCAACGGTCGCCTGATAAAACGCTGTCATGGCGTCAGAAAGGTCCTTCAACTTGGCCGCTTGTCCATTCACGAGGTCGGCATGGAAGTCATACCCTCCCATCTGAACGTAAAAAATCTGCCGTTTTTGAGCCAATCCACCTCGAGCCCCGATCAAACGAGCCACCATTTTCAACTGATAACCAATATCGGTTGCGGGGAAAGGGATGCTCAGCGATACACCAGACAGAGCGCTGGTCACCAAAGATTCAGTGGCGACGGCACGCGATGAAACTTTGTTCAACTCGCCTTCCATCAAGGTGCCGGTCCGTGGTTCTGTGATCATCCGGCGAAGAGCGGTGGCACCGGCGGCTGAGCCAAAAAGGTCATTCAAGGCTTTCACCTTGACGGCCCCATTGGTCGTGACTTGGTACTGGATCGTGCTGTTGCCGACCTGAATGGAATTATTCCCCGCCACCGACATCGCGATCGACACTCCGCTGCCCGCGTTGAATGCGCTGCTGGTCAGATCGCCAATACGTCCCATCCAACCCGTACTGGATGCCCGATCGGGCAAGCCCGTCTGCCACGCGCCTGCCTGGTCCGAGTGGGAAAACAACTGAAAGGGCAAGGTGGCGGTGCCGCTTTTGTACTGTGCCTGGGTGGTGGGCGCGCACAGGGTCCCGACATTCGCAAGCACCGCGAGCTTTCCTTGATCAAAGACCGATTTCAAGCCGCTTAGCGAGCCATGCAACCCGAGAGTGGGTCCGGTCCAGCCCGCAGGATTTATCTGTTTGAGGCTGGACACAGGCAAGGCCAGAGAGCCTCTTCCTTTTGCGTAGAGGTCGTACTCTGACGCCCCGATGGGGATGATGGTGTTCGACTGATCGTTGCCTCCACCGAGGTAGATACACACCAGAGCCTTGTAGTCGCTGGCTTGCTGTGCGCCGGCTGCCCCCATGGCGAGCAAGTTGGCTGCGAAGGGTGTCCCAGCCAATGCCCCCAGCTTGGACGCCTGCCGAAGGAAGTTGCGACGGCTCGATGAACTGTTGAAGTTTTTCATGATGGCCCTTACTTCTGGACGATGAAATCAGGCGAGACCAAAGTCAGTGCGACAGCACTTGACACTCGGCTGAAACCAGAATTCTGAGTCGCGGGAATCGTGCTGATCGCATCGATGATGGATTGCTTGGTGGTCCCGCTCATGCGGCCTGCAACGAGCAGCAGATTCAGGCGATCGACCAGTGCCACCGGGTTGGGAGCCAGCGCCATCTCCGCACTGTAGTCCGCCCCGAGATAGTCGGTCACAGACCCCCACTTGACGGCCACGTTATCTCTCCACCAGTTGGTTTGCCGCTCCGCCGATCCGATGATGAAGTTGGCATAGCCAGTCACTGTGGTTTCATGAGTGATGGCAAACTCAGGTCCGACCATGCCTTTATTCATAAGGTCGCCAGTCGGCGTGTACGTTGGGGTAAACCAATTGAACACACTCGGAGCTCGCAGAGGGTTTTGACCTATGCTGGAAACAGAATCCTCTAAATTCCAGATTGGGTACTTTCCGCTGGCCGACTTGACCTCAAAAGCACGCATGAAGTTCGCGTACCTGATCATCGGTTCGCGGAGCTTTCCCCAGAGCGGATCCGATACCTTTGAGGCATCGCGAGCCTCCGGATCCAACAGCACGGCCTTGATCACCGCCTTCATGTCGCCACGCACCCCTTGACCATTGTTGTTGAATGCGGCGGTAACTCTGGAGATGTAGGCCGGGCTGGGGTTGCTGGTGACGAAACGTTTGATCAGTTGGCTGCCGATGAAGGGGCCCACGTTGGGGTGATTGAACAGCGTGTCCAGGGCGATCTTGAGGCTTTGCTCTCCCGGAGTTCCGGCTGAAATCACGACACCTCGAAGAATGATTTTTCGACTGGTACTGTGGTACTGAGAGTACTGGACCATATTCTTTTTATAGGTCACGCCGCTCCAACCGTTCCAGTCGGTAGCCCAACCCCAACCCGTGAAAACCTTGGCCATACCCATGACGTCGGCTTGAGAGTAAGTTGGTATATCCCTTCCATTCGCATCTTTCCTGCGCGATCCGTCCGGGTTCAGCTCCCATAGGCCGACTGTGAACAGTTGCATCAGTTCGCGAGCAAAGTTTTCATCTGGAAGACGGCCCGTGGTTGGATCTTCCTTCATGTTGCCCATATGGGACAAATACTTACCCATCGTTGGATGGGTCGCCACTTGCTCCAGCAACGTGCGGAAATTGCCGAACGCGTTACTCGACAACATGTCGAGATAACTGGCATGGGCGTCCTTCTGAATTTCGACCGGACTGTTGACGGTACTGACAACGAAAATCTCGCTCAGCGCAAAAGTCAAGCGCTGCCGCAGTTGGTCGGGAGCCAGAACGGCCTGCCGCCAGAAACTCTCCATCACCGCGTTGATGTGTTCAGAGTTGCAGGGATTGCATCCAGGTGGCCCCTTGCGTTCCATGACGTAAGCCCAGTGGGTGTCCATCGAGGGGGTCGCGAACTGGTTTTCAATCCATGCGGCGGGACCGGACTGGGCAACCGATGAAATGCTGCCCATATTGGGGCCGAAACTCGCTTGTACGAGAAAGCGCGATGCCTCCGTGGGGCTGATCGAGGTCGTGGCTGGTGCTGGTGCTGCAGCAACAAGCGTGGATGCCGGCAGGTAACAAGCTTTCGTCACCCCGACCTTCGGATCGCGGCCGAAGGTCCTGACATCGCACCCGACTGCGCCCGCAGTGAAAGATCGCAAAGCGTAAGCGCCGGCCGCCCCAAAGGCCAACCTGGCGGGAGCCGTCAGCGTGCAGGTGCCGCCTTCGTTGGCACAGGGCTGGGCCAAGTAGGGCATCCCGGCAATGGAGAAGTAGAGACCGGCCGCAGGTGGCTCGTCCGCGAGCAGATCCTCGACAGACTGATCATCCAGGCCTTCGCTTCGCAAGTGTTCTGGGGCCTGCGGCACGCCGGTTGATCGCTCAGTCAACATCTCTGCGTCCGCCCACGGTGAGGTTGACGCTCCCAGGGCGCTCATCACCAAAAGTGACTTCAGCAAAATGTTCATTGGTGCTCCCACCGCTTAGGGTTGTCTATTCAGCCAGATCGGCCGGAATTCGAGAGATTTGGGGCGCCTGAAGGGCGTTTCTTTGACCATCGGGGAAGGCACACCGACATGGTCGGTCCGGCTGTGAGCAATGCCTGCGAGGATGGGTCCGTGTGCCGTTGCCCGACAGAGCGAAGTCGGGGCGCAGTTCAGCGCGCACAGGGGTTTTGTCGGCACTTTTCAAAGATGCTTGAGGAAACAAACAATAATCTGTTTGCCGGCAATACCGCTACCCTCGGCTTTGCCCGAAACTTCTAATTCAGGAGACTCTCATTTTGAAATCCAGCTCCTTGTTAATCGTTGCTGTGCTGTGTCTTGGTTTGGGCGGGTGTGGCGGCAACGGCGTGACATCCAGCGGCTCGTCGCTCGCCATCCCGTATGGCGTCGGGGGCTACGTGACGTCGGCGGACTGGTACTTCCCGACCCAGGCCGACGGCACGGTCTCGGCCAACGGCGTCGTCTGGCTCCAGCGCGGCGACACGGCGGCCTTGGCCGCGCTGGCGGCCCAGATCGCAGACCAGACCAACAGCATCGTCGTGGTGCCTGTGATGCCGGGGCGATATCTCGGCAACGCGGCGATGCAGAAGGCGG
>CAIVGK010000010.1 GCA_903905475.1 uncultured Burkholderiales bacterium
CCTGGGCGACAAGCCCGAGGTCGTTCGGCGCCACATCCCGGACTACACCATGAACGGATTCACCGTGCAGCGGTTTGCGAACGCTGGTGCGCTGTCCGTGCAGATCGAGGGCGACACCTTGCGCCATTACCCTGACACCGACACGCTGGAGATCGACAACGTGCGCATCCGCTCGATCACCCCTGAGGGCCGTGTGACGCTGGCCTGGGCCGAAAAGGCGGTCTCCAACGGTGACGGCTCGGAGGTTCAACTCACCGGCAACGCCCGCGTGCTGCGCGAGGCCTACAGCGAAGGCGCGGCCCACGAGGCGCCGCTCAACTTTCGGGGTGAGTTTCTGCACGTCTTCTTGCGCACCGAGCGTGTGAGCGCTCACCTGCCCGTGGTGATCACACGTGACGCCACCGAAGTGCGCGGCGCTTCGATGACCTACGACAACCTTACCCGTGTGGCGCAGTTCAACGGACGGGTTCAGGCGACGTTCCCCGGGACGACCGCACCCTCGAAGAAGCCGTAGGCCGGCGGCTCGAGCCATGACGTGGCGACGCATGGACTGCAGAGCGTGGGTGAGCCTTTGAGCGCCCCGCTGGCTTACATCACCGGGGCTTCGAGCGGCATCGGGCTGGCGCTGGCCGAGCGGTTCGCGCGGGCGGGCTACAGGCTGGCCCTGGTGGCGCGTCGCGCGAACGAGATGACCGCATGGGCCCAGGCTCAGGGGCTGGATGCCGAGCGGTGCACGGTGTACGCGGCAGACGTGCGCGACATCGACAGCATCACAGCCGCTGGCCGGCGTTGCCTGCTCACGCAGGGCTTGCCCGACGTGGTGATCGCCAACGCCGGGATCAGCGAGGGCTTCGACACCGCTGAATTCGCAGATCTGGCGGTCTTGCGGGACATCCTCGAGACCAACCTGATCGGTCTTGCGGCGACGTTTCAGCCCTTCTTGCACCCGCTGCGCGAGCGCCGGGCCGGCACGCTGGTGGGCATGGCCAGCGTCGCAGGCGTGCGCGGCCTGCCGGGGCACGGCGCGTACTGCTCGAGCAAAGCCGGAGTGATCAGCTACTGCGAAAGCCTGCGTGGCGAGTGCCGGTCTTTCGGAATCAAGGTGGTCACGATCAGTCCGGGCTTCATCGACACCCCGCTCACGCGACGCAACCGCTATCCGATGCCGTTCTTGATGTCGCCTCATGCGTTCGCCGACAGCGCGTTTCGGGCCATCGAGCAAGGCGCCAGCCACCGGGTGATTCCGTGGCAAATGGGGCTCGTGGCCAAGTTGCTCAACGTGCTGCCGAATGCGCTTTTCGACAGGGCATTTCAGGGCCGAGGGCGAAAACACCGCCGAGGCGAATAGCCCCGCACAAAGAAAAACGGCCGCACCGAAAGGTGCAGCCGTTTGGTTCAGCTCAAGCCGGGGTTTTCAACCGGCTCGCCTGATCGACAGTTCGATCAGTAGCCGCCACCACCGGAGCGGCCACCGCCGCCACCGCCGTAGCCGCCGCCACCACCGGAGCGGCCACCGCCGCCACCGCCGTAGCCGCCACCACCACCACCGGAGCGGCCACCGCCACCACCGCCGCCGTAGCCACCACCGCCGGAGCCGCCGAAGCCGCCGCCGCCGGAACGGCCTGCGCCGCCACCACCACCACCAACGGAGCCGCCACCACCGCCGCCGCCGAAGCCGCCACGGCTACCGCCGCCGCCGCCGCCGAAGCCGCCTGGGCGCTCCTCACGCGGACGGGCTTCGTGGACGACCAGAGCACGACCGTCCATTTGCTGACCGTTCATGCCGTCGATGGCAGCCAGCGCTTCCGCGTCAGAGCCCATTTCCACGAAGCCGAAGCC
>CAIVGK010000011.1 GCA_903905475.1 uncultured Burkholderiales bacterium
CTGGCCGAAACGCTGGGCCTGAAGCTCGGCGACACGATGGCCTTCGACATGGCCGGCCAGCCGGTGCAAGCGCGCATCAGCAGCGTGCGCAAGGTCGACTGGGGCTCGATGCACGTCAACTTCTTCGTGCTGTTTCCCGGCGCGCAGCTCGAAGGCGTGCCCAACACCTTCATCGCGGCGTTCCAGGCGCCTCCCGCCGCGGCCGAGTTCGACAACGCGCTGGTGCGCCAGTTTCCCAACCTGACCAACGTGGACGTGTCGGCCTCGATCGCGCAGATCCAAAGCGTGCTCGATCAGGTGATCAGCGCGGTCGAGTTCCTGTTTGTCTTCACGCTCGCCGCCGGTCTGGTGGTGTTGTTTGCCGCGGTCACGGCCACGCGTGAGGCGCGCTCACGCGAGTTCGCGGTGATGCGCGCGCTGGGCGCCAGCGGCAAGCTGCTGGCTCAGGTGCAGCGCGCCGAGCTGCTGGGCGTGGGCGCGCTGGCCGGGGTGCTGGCGTCGGGTGCGGCTTCGGTCATCGGCTGGGTGCTGGCCAGCCAGGTGTTCGACTTCGCCTGGCAACCGTCGCCGCTGGTGCCGCTGCTGGGTGGGGTGGCCGGCGCGCTGCTGTCGCTGGCGGCCGGCTGGTGGGGCTTGCGCGAGGTGCTGCGCCGCCCGGTGATCGAGACCCTGCGCCAGGCGGCGCAGTGATCCTGCGATCACGCGGGCCTTGGGCCCATTGCTTGAACGGGTTGCCGAAGCGCGCGTCAGGGGGCGCTGCTGCGGTGGGGCCGTGGCAGCGCTGGCACGGTGGGCGTCAGAACGATTCCCAATCGTCGGTGCCACTCTTGGACGCATCGGCTTTCTCGACGGGTGCTGCGAGCGTCTTGGGTGGGGCGGCCGTAGCCTTGAAGACCGGCCGCACGACGTTGGTGGCGCGGCTCGGGTGACGCCGCTCGGCGGTCGTGGCCGGCCGCTTGACGGCCGGTGCTGGAGCCGCCGCCGCGCGCACCTCATGGGCCGACAGCTTGAACACCGCCACCGCGCCGACGAGTTGCTGCGCCTGAGCGTTCAAGCTCTCGGCGGCCGCAGCACTTTCCTCGACCAGCGCAGCGTTTTGCTGGGTGGTCTGGTCCATCTGGGTGACGGCTTCACCCACCTGGCTCACGCCTTGGCTTTGCTCGATGCTGGCCGCGCTGATCTCGCCCATGATGTCGGTGACACGGCGGATCGACGCGACCACCTCGGTCATGGTGTCGCCGGCGCGGTCGACCAGGGCGGTGCCTTGCTCGACGCGTTCGACGCTGGCGGTGATCAGTGACTTGATCTCCTTGGCGGCATCGGCGGACCGATGCGCCAGGCTGCGCACTTCGGAGGCGACCACCGCGAAGCCGCGGCCCTGCTCGCCGGCACGCGCGGCTTCCACCGCCGCATTCAAGGCGAGGATGTTGGTCTGGAAGGCGATGCCGTCGATCACGCTGATGATGTCGGCGATGCGCCTGGAGCTGTCGTTGATGCCCTTCATGGTGTCGACCACCTGGCTGACCACTTCGCCGCCTTGCATGGCCACCGATGACGCACTGGTCGCCAACTGGTTGGCCTGACGGGCGTTGTCGGCGTTTTGCTTGACGGTGCCCGAGAGCTCTTCCATCGAGGCGGCGGTTTGCTGCAAGGCCGAAGCCTGCTGCTCGGTGCGGCCCGACAGGTCCAGATTGCCCTGCGCGATCTGGGCGCTGGCGATGGCCACGCTTTCGGCATTGCTGCGCACCGAGGACACCACGTTGCCCAGGCTGGTGTTCATCGCGGTGAGCGAGCGCAGCAGCGCACCGACTTCGTCGCGACCGGCATCGGGCACCTGCGTGGTGAGGTCGCCGGCAGCCACGGCATCGGCGACTCGGGCGGCCAGCCGCACCGAGGCGGTGGTCGTGCTGGCAATCACCCACATGAGCCAGCCCGCAATGCACGCCAGCAGCGCAACGCTCGCGGCCATGAATTGAAGGTGGCTGGCCGATGCGGTGACACCGCGATGCAGTTCCTTGTCCAGCGCGGCCACCGACACGTCAATCAGCTTGTATTGCTGGTCGATGGCAGCGGTCAGGGCGGCAAAGAATTCGTGGGCGGGAAAGTCGATCGTCTCGGCACGCAAGAGCTGGTCATCGATCAGCTTGAATGCGCCGTCGGTGCTGGCCAAGGCCGCCTGCAGCGAGGCTTCGGTGGCCGCGCTCAAAGCCTCGTTGCCCTCGACGGCCAGCGCCATGGATTTGCGCACCTGGGCCACGCGCGATCGGGCCACGTCGATCAGCGTTTCCAGCCGGGCCTTGTCTTCAGGCGCCGCTTCGGCGCGCGTGAGCAGCACCGAACCGCGCGCGCGCAGCTGGCCCATGGCCTCGGTCAGCAGCGGCAGGTCCTTCAGCGCCGACGCCTGCAGAAAGTAGCCAGACTTTTCGGGGTGCAAGACGATGCCCGACGTGTTGGCCACGTCGTCAAGCACGCTGAGTTGCGCGGCGATCAGCGCGGTGTGGCGCGCAAAGCTCTGCGGTGCGGCAATGCCCTGGCTGGCCACCGCGCCCGACAGGGCGGACCACTCGGTCTCGACGCGCGCGAACGCCGCGTCGAGCTTGTCGTCACCGAGCGTGGCGGCCGAGGCCCGGGCCTTGCTCAGCGCCGAGCCGACTTCGGACTGCGTGGCGGTGCGCTTGTCGGCGGCGGCGCGGTTGCCGGCCAGCGCGCTGGCCGACAAGCCGCGGTGCTGTTGCGTGAGCTGGATCAGCCGCAGGGAGTCGCTGGCCGGATCGATGCCGGACAACTCCTGTTGCGCAAAGCTCAGCAGATCGAGGTTTGAGCGGATGACCATCGATGCCGGTATCGCCAGCATCAGCAGCGCCATCAGGGCGATCAGCGTGAATTTGTGAGACAGCTTCAGGTTGCGGATGAGTGACTTCATGCGGTAGCCCATGTGGGGGGGGTCTGGTGGCGCGTTGCGCTCAGTGCGCCTCGCTGATGAGACACATGTCGGGGCTCGACAGGAAGGCCTCGATGTCCATCAGGATGAGCATGCGATCGCCCACATTGCCGATGCCGGTGATGAAGCGGGTGTCGACCGAAGAGGCCAGCTCGGGGGCCGGCTTGACGGCGTCGTTGGACAGTTCGAGCACATCGCTCACCGAGTCGACCACCGCGCCGACCACGCGGCCCGCCACGTTGAGCACGATGACCACGGTGAATTCGTTGTAGTCGACCGCCTCGCAACCGAGCTTCAGGCGCAGGTCGACGATCGGCACGATGACGCCGCGCAGGTTGACCACGCCCTTGATGAACGGTGGCGCGTTGGCGATGCGGGTGGGCGCCTCATACGAGCGGATTTCCTGCACGCGCAGGATGTCGATGCCGTATTCCTCGGCACCCAGCCGGAAGGTCAGGAATTCGCCGCCCGCGAGAGCCGGCTTGTGGCTGCCTTCGAAGGCACCCGCCAGCTTGCCCGAGTGGTGGGCGTCGGTGATCATGTTCATGGTGCGGTCCTTCCGTGCGAGGTGAATGTTGGCAGTGGAGTGGGCTGATGAGGCGGGTGCGTTGCGCGTGTCAGAAGGTTTCCCAGTTGTCGGCGCTGCTGGCCGCCGGTGCGCCGAGCTTCAAGGCGCTGGGCGGCAACGACTTCGTTCGCATGGGCAGCGACTTTGGCTTGGTCGCAGGCGTGGGCAGCGCGGCTGAGCGGGTCAGTCCGGCAGGTTTGGTCACCACGCGCTGGCGCAAGACGGCCGGTGCGGCCGTGCGGTTGTCGAGGCGGAAGGTGCCCATCACTTCGGACAGCCGCAGCGCCTGGTCCTTGAGGCTTTCGGCGGCGGCGGCGGACTGTTCGACGAGCGCGGCGTTTTGCTGCGTCATCTGATCGAGCGCGATGACCGAGACGTTGACCTGGCCGATGCCCTCGGATTGCTCGGCGGCAGCCGCCGTGATCTCGCCGATGATGTCGCTCACGCGCTGCACCGAGCTGACGATCTCGGCCATGGTGTTGCCGGCGTTGGCCACCAGGCGCGAGCCTGATTCGACCTTGGCCACCGACGCACCGATCAGGCCCTTGATCTCGCGGGCGGCTTCGGCCGAGCGGCCGGCCAGGCTGCGCACCTCGGAGGCCACGACCGCGAAGCCGCGGCCTTGTTCACCGGCGCGCGCGGCTTCGACGGCGGCGTTCAAGGCGAGGATGTTGGTCTGGAAGGCGATGCCGTCGATCACGCCGATGATGTCGGCGATCTTCTTCGAGCTGGTGTTGATCTCGTCCATGGTGGACACCACCTGCGAGACCACCTGACCGCCGCGTTCGGCCACCGCCGCGGCCGACGAGGCGAGCTGGTTGGCCTGCCGGGCCGAGTCGGCGGATTGCTTGACGGTGCCGGTGAGCTGCTCCATCGAGGAGGCGGCTTGCTGCAGGTTGGAGGCGGTCTGCTCGGTGCGGCTGCTCAGGTCCTGGTTGCCCACGGCGATCTCGGCACTGGCCGTGCTGATCGATTCGGCCGAGCCGCGCACCTGGCTGACCATCTGGTGCAGCGCGTGGCGCATCTTGTCGAGTTCGCACAGCAGCCCGCCGAGTTCGTCCTGCCGGTCTGAGCGCACGGGCCGGGACAGGTCGTTGTTCGCGATGGCCGTGGCCACGCTGAGGGCTTCTCGAACCGGTTGGGTGATCGACCGGGCGGTGACCCACGCCATGCCGCCACCGATGACCATGCCCACCGCCAGCAGCCCGATCAGCAGCATTTCGGTGGTGACCACGTCGGCCTTGGCGCCGGCGATGTTCGCCTCGCTGAGTTCGGCCTGGTACTTCTCGAGCTCTTGCACCGATTTCACATAGAGCTCGGCAGCCGGCAGCATCGTCGAATCGATCAGCGCCACGGCGGCCCCGTCATCGCCGGCTCGGTGCAACTCGGACACCTGCGTGCGCGAATCGAGGAAAGCCTTGCGCTTGGCGGTTGCGTCGGCGAACAGGGTCTTGCCGCGTTCGCTGACGATGGTGGCCTCGAGTGTTTTCTGGATTTCGCTGATGTGGGCGCTGGTGGCCTGGATCATCGGTTCGAAGTAGTCCAGCAGCGCCGTGTGGTCTGCCGACTTGGCGATGGCCACCGCCCGCGTGACGTTGAGCCGTTGATTGGCCAGCCAGGCGTCGGCCAGCTTGGCGCGCTTGGCAATTTCGATGCTCGTGCGCAAGGCCTCTTCGGTCTTGGCCAGACGCAGGAATCCGACGGCAGTCATCACCGCCATCAGCATCAGCACGGCGGCGAATCCGATGGACAGGCGGCTGCCGATCTTCAGGTTGTTGAACGTCATTGTTTTTTCCTGTTCCTGATCAACACGGGTCGACATCCGGATGGCCGGTCTCGGGGTGGCGCACGTCAGCGGGGAGACTCCGCGTGTGCTTCACCGGCCTGTGGGTGTGATATCGGCCACGGCAGCGTGATGTGTAGACCTGGCGCAAGCCAGTGTGCGCGGCCGGCGCGGCAGCCATGGGCTCAAAAACAGGGCCAAACAGGCCCATCTCGCGCCGCCCGAGCGGGCCCCGAGCCCTTGGCGTCAGGCCCCCAGATGGAACGAGCCGACGACCTCGTTGAGCCGCAGCGCCTGGTCCTTGAGGCTGGACTGGAACGCGGTGGTGCGGGCCTCAATGTCTGGAGCGGCGAACCATGCTGCCCACATCGAGGATCAGAGCGACGCGGCCATCGCCCATGATGGTGGCGCCCGAGACGTCGTCGACCTTGCGGTAGTTGGCCTCGAGGTTCTTGACCACCACCTGCTGCTGCCCGAGCAGTTCGTCGACCAGCAGCGCAACACGCCCGCCTTCGGCCTCGACGACGACCATGATGGCGGGGCCCTTGTCGGTATCGAAGCGCGGCACGGTGAAGATCTGCTCGAGGTCCATCACCGGCATGTAGTCGCCGCGAACTTCGACCACGCGGCCGCTGCCGCCGATGGTCTTGATGGTGTGCTCCGAGACCTGGAACGACTCGACGACGGACGACAGCGGCAAGATGTAGACCTCTTCGCCGATGCCCACGCTCATGCCGTCCATGATGGCCAGCGTCAGCGGCAGGCGAACCGACACGCGCATGCCGTAGCCCTCGGCCGACTCGATCTCGACGGTGCCGCCCACGGCCGTGATGTTCTTCTTGACCACGTCCATGCCGACACCGCGGCCCGACACGTCGGTGACCACATCGGCGGTCGAAAAGCCGGGCTCGAAGATCAGGCCCCAGACCTCGGCGTCGGTCATGGCGTCGGGCGCATCGATGCCGCGCTGGCGTGCCTTGTTGAGCAGTTTCTGGCGCGACAGTCCGCGGCCGTCGTCGCGCACTTCGATGACGATCGAGCCGCCCTGGTGCGATGCCGACAGCGTGATCGTGCCTTGCTCGGCCTTGCCATTGGCCAGTCGGTCGACCGGCATTTCAATGCCGTGGTCGCAGCTGTTGCGAACCAGGTGGGTGAGCGGGTCGGTGATCTTTTCAACCAGGCCCTTGTCGAGTTCGGTGGCCTCGCCCTGCGTCACGAATTCGACCTTCTTGCCCAGCTTGCTGGCCAGGTCGCGCAGCATGCGCGGGAAGCGGCTGAACACGGTCGACATCGGAATCATCCGGATCGACATCACCGATTCCTGCAGGTCGCGGGTGTTGCGGTCGAGGTTGGCCAGACCGGCTGCGAGCTGCTGGTACAGCGCGGTGTCGATGTGCTTGCTGTTTTGCGCCAGCATGGCCTGGGTGATGACGAGCTCGCCCACCAGGTTGATCAGCTGGTCGACCTTCTCGACGGACACGCGCAGCGTCGAGGCTTCGAGTGCGGCCGAGGCGGCCTTTTCGGGTTTGGCCGCGCTGCGCGGCACCGCTGCCGGAGCGACGGCGTGCTTTGCTGCCACAGGCGCTGCGCCGTTGCCGCTGGCGGCGGATGTCGATCCGGGCAGGCCCGGTGCGCCTTCGAAGAAGCCGAAGCCCGGATCGGGCGGGTTCTCGACGGGCGGTGCACCGGGCGCGCCGTCGTGGAAGCCGAATCCTGACGTCAAAGGCAACAGCGAGACCGCTTCACGGGCCACGTGGAACGTGAACAGATCCAGCAGGTCGCTGTCGGAGCTGTTGGTCACGACCTTGAAGCGGCGCATGCCGTCGCTGGCCTGGCCACCGTCGAGCGGCTCGATGGTGCCGAGGTCAGGGATTTCCTTGAAGAGATCGACCAGGTTGTCGGCGTCCTTGGGGTCGCTGAGCGGCCCGACACGCAACTCCAGGCCGCGCGTCGTCTGAGCCGCGGCAGCCGGCTGGGGTGGCGGGGGCGAGACCGCGGCGGCCTTGACCACCGGCGGCGCGGCTTCGCCGGCGCCCATGGCGCGAATGGCGGACAGCAGCTCGGCGGTGTCGACCGGCTCGCCGCCGGCGCCCTGGTGGCGAGCGAGCTGCGAACGCAGCGCATCGCCGGCTTGCAGCAGCACGTCGACCATGGGTGCGGTGGGCGTGAGCTCGTGGCGGCGCAGCCGGTCGAGCAGCGTTTCCATCTGGTGCGTCAGCTCGGCCACGTCGGCAAAGCCGAAGGTGGCCGCGCCACCCTTGACCGAGTGCGCGCAGCGAAAGATCGAGTTCAGCTCTTCGTCGTCAGCCGCTTCGATGTCGATGGCGAGCAGTTGCTGCTCCATGCGATCGAGGTTTTCGCCGGCCTCCTCGAAGAACACCTGATAGAACTGGCTCAGGTCGATGCCTGCACCGCCGTGATCTGTGGTCATGTCGCTCATCGCCCTGGCTCCCTGTCGACTGCTGGTGTCTTGCGATTGCGCTGTGCGTTCAGCGGAACACCTTCTTGAGGACTTCGAGCAGCTTGGCCGGATCGAACGGCTTGACCAGCCAGCCGGTGGCGCCGGCATTGCGGCCGGCCTGCTTCATCTGGTCGCTGGACTCGGTGGTCAGGATCAGGATCGGCGTGGTCTTGAACTTCGGGTGGTTGCGCAGGTTGCGCGTGAGGCTGATGCCGTCCATGCGCGGCATGTTCTGGTCGGTGAGCACCAGATCGAAGTCGCGGCTGTTGGACTTTTCCAGCGCGTCTTGCCCGTCGACGGCTTCGACCACGTGGTAGCCGGCACTCTTGAGTGTGAAGCTGACCATCTGCCGCATCGAGGCCGAGTCGTCCACGGTAAGAATCGATTGCATGTCTGTCTCCGAAGGGATGGGGGTTGAGCGTGAGCAGGTCAGAAAAGCTCGATCGAGCCGGCGTCCATCTCGGACTGTGTGACGGGGTTGGGGCGCAGCGGCGCGGCTTCCACCACGCAGTAGCCATCGTCGTCGTCGTCGCCGAAGGCATCCTGGGCCAGCGTGTCGGCGCAGCAGCGCAGCCGGCGATGGGTGTGCGCGATCAGCTGTGACGCCATGTCCTGAAACTGCAGCGCGATGACGGCGCCACCGAGTTGCTGGACGAGGCCGTGGTAGGCCTCGGCCGCGCGTGGGCTGTCGGCGTCACGGCCGTGTTCGTCCATCAGCGTCTTGATTTGTTCGTTCGCGCTGTTGAAGCGCAGCATCAGCGTGTCGCAGGCATCGGCAAGCAAGGTGTGCAGGCGATCGAGGTCGTTGCTGGCCGAAATCAGATGGTCTTGCAGCTCGGCGGACAGCAGCAAAGGCCTGACCTGAGGCCCGATCTCATGTGTGGCGTAGTCCATCAGAGATGCGCTCCGTGAGATGCGACTGGAAGCTGGGCGCGGCCGGCGTTTGCCTGCCGAACGGTCGCGACTCGCCCCAGAACGCGTGAATATCTCTTGTATTTTCGGCACCCGGGCCCCAGACCTAAGGCCAATCACGCAGGCAATCCCGGGTCAGTTCTGGCACGGCAGGCAGACGGCATACTCTTCCCATGTCGCCCCTAGCCGCCGATCACTGCCTGCGACTGCTGCATCTGGAAGACTCCGAGCTCGACCACGAGCTCACGCTGGCGCACCTGCAGCGCGGCGGGTTGAACGTCACCGCCTTGCGCGTCGACAACGAGGCCGACTTTTTGCTGGCCCTCGACGAACCCTGGGACGCGATCGTGTCCGACTACAACCTGCCGGGGTTTTCCGGTTTGGTGGCGCTCGACTTGCTGATGGCGCGCGGCACCGACACCCCTTTCATCCTGGTGTCAGGCGAGATCGGCGAGGAAACCGCGGTCGAGGCCATGCGCAATGGCGCCAGCGACTACCTGCTCAAGAACAACCTGGCGCGTCTGGTGCCCGCGCTGCTGCACGCCGTGGAGGCGAGCGAATCGCGGCGGGCGCGACTGCGTGCCGATCGGCAGCTGGGTGAATCTCAGCAGCGGCTGCACGAACTGGCGCAGCACTTGCAAACCAGCATCGAGATGGAGCGCGCGGCCATCGCACGCGAAATCCATGACGACGTGGGCGGCTCGCTCACGGCGCTGAAGTTCGATTTGGCGTGGATCGCCAGGCACTCGGACTCGCCCGAGGTGCAAGCCCGCGTGCACGGCGCGCTCGAGACGGTGACGGCGGCCATCGAGTCGAGCCAGCGCATCATGCTCAATTTGCGCCCGGCGATCCTCGAGCAGGGGCTGCCGGCCGCGCTGCAGTGGATGGCGGCTCAATTCGAGCGGCGCACTGGCATCGTGTGCCTGTTTCGCGCCCCGGCCCAGGCGGTGCCGCTGGCGCCCGGCGTGCCCTTGGTGGCCTATCGCGCCGCGCAGGAAGCGCTGACCAACGTGAGCAAGCACGCGCAGGCGACCCAGGTGTCTATCGACCTGTCGATGGCCGGTGGCGTGCTGTCGCTCGAGATCAGCGACAACGGCCGCGGGCTCAGCCCCGACGATCTGGCCAAGGCGAGGTCGTTTGGCATCCGCGGACTGCACGAACGCGCGCGCACCGTGGGCGGCTGGGTCGATTTGAGCAGCGGCGCGACCGGCACGACGATGATCTTGTCGGTGCCGCTGGATCGCAGCGATGGCGCGGTTCATGCGCCCCGGGAACAATCCGCCGGTTTCCAAGAACAGGCCGAGTGGGGAAATCCGTGATCAAAGTCATCTTGTGCGACGACCATGCGCTGATCAGGCGCGGCATCCGCGACACCTTGTCCGATGCCCCCGACATCCAGGTCATCGGCGAGGCGGCCGACTACGGCGAGCTGCGCAGCCTGATGCGCACGGCCGACTGCGACGTGCTGGTGCTCGACATCAACCTGCCCGGGCGCAGCGGCCTGGACGTGCTGCACGCCTTGAAGGAAGAGGGCTCGACGCTGCGCGTGCTGGTGGTGTCGATGTACCCGGAAGACCAATACGCCATCCGGGCCCTGCGTGCGGGCGCCTTTGGCTACGTCAACAAGGGCGGTGATCCGGCGCTCATCGTGGCCGCCGTGCGCACCGTGTCGCAAGGACGCAAGTACGTCACGCCCGAAATCGCGCAGATGCTGGTCGAAAGCCTGACCACCCCGAGCAGCGAGATGGCGCACCAGAAGCTGTCGGACCGCGAACTGCAAACGCTGGTGATGATTGCCTCGGGCAAGCGCCTGTCGGACATTGCCGATGAGTTGATGCTCAGTCCCAAGACGGTGAGCGTCTACCGCGCTCGCGTGCTGGAAAAACTGGCGCTGTCGAACAACTCGGAGATGACGGTGTACGCCATCCGCAACGGGCTGGTGGGCGGCGAGGCGGGCTGATCCCGACCGCGCCACACGCCGGCACGATCAGAACCCCAGGCTGGCCAGCAGGTCGTCGACCTCGCCCTGATTGGTCACCACGTCGGAGCGACCTTCGGCGTTGATCACCGGGCCTTGCAGGTGTTGCTCGAGTTTTTGCACCTGCTCGGCAGGCGCGGCCTGAAGCAGCAAACGCACCAGACTGTCTTCGAGCTCGCTGGCCAGCGCCACCACGCGCGCGACGACTTGGCCGGTCAGGTCATGAAAGTCCTGCGCCATCATGATGTCGGTCAGGTGGCTGTCGATGCTGGCCGTCGTGGCCTCGACGTCGCTGACGAAATTGAGCACGGCGCCGGAGGCCACCGCCTTGACCGGGTCGGCCACCAGGGCTTGGGCCATGCGGCGCGTTTCGGCGGCGATGCGCGCATGGTCGGCCTTGGCGCTGTCGACCGAGTTCAGCACCTTGTTGGCCGCCGCGGCGGTTTTCTCGGCGATGTAGTTCAGCCGGCTGCGCGCGTCTGGCAGGCCTTCGGCCGCCAGCGACAAGCTGGGCAGCACGCCGAGCTGGTTGAGCGTGTCGTGCAGCTGGCGCGTGATGGTGCCGAGTTGCTGGAACACCTCGGGCGACGCGGCGGGCGCATCGCTTGCGGGGGCCGAAGCCGCCTCGACTGATTCGGACGCGTGGGCTTTGGAGAGCTCGTTCATTTGCATGATCGATGTTCGCTCACACAGCGGTGGCGCCGATTTTTTGCATGATCTTGGTCACCTTTTCTTCCAGGGTGGCCTTGGTAAAGGGCTTGACGATGTAGCCGGCTGCACCCTCCTGAGCGGCCCGCACGATGTCTTCCTTGCGGGCCTCGGCAGTCACCATGAGCACCGGGAGGTGCTTGAGCGAGTCTTCTTTCTTGATGGCTGTCAGCAACCCGAAACCGTCCATGTTCGGCATGTTGATGTCGCTGACGACAAAGTCGAACTTGGTGTTCTTCAGCATGTTCAGTGCGATGACGCCGTCTTCGGCCTCTTCGGCGTTGTTGTAGCCAATCTCCTTGAGCAATCCCCGCACGATGCGACGCATCGTGGAGAAGTCGTCCACGATCAAAAATTTCATGTCGGTTTGTTGGCTCATGTTGATCCTCGCAAATGGAGTGCGGTACCGCCTGGGGTGTCTATCGGACTGCCGGTGCTGAAGTTGAGCTGGAGTCTGCTGCATTCGGCGACTCGCTGATGGCAAGGTCCTGCTCATCGATCAGCTTGCCGAAGAAGCGGTCCTCGGCCTCGCGGTTCATCACGATGATGCTGATGCGCCGGTTGGTCGGGCTCAGCGGCTCCTGGTTGTCCAGCGGCAGACTCGAGGCCAGGCCCTGCACGCGCAGCACGCGTGCTTCTGGCAAGCCGCCTTCAAGCAATTCGCGCCGCGATGCGTTGGCGCGATCGGACGACAGCTCCCAGTTGCTGTAGCCGCGTTCGCCATTGCCGAACGGCTTGGCGTCGGTGTGGCCTTCGAGGGTCAGGCTGTTGGGCACATCGGTCAACACATCGCCAATGATGCGCAGCAGCTCGCGCATGTAGGGTTTGACGATCGAGCTGCCGCTGTCGAACATGGGCCGGTTGTTCTCGTCGACGATCTGGATGCGCAAGCCTTCGCTGGTCATGTCGAGGCGAATCTGCGAACTGATCGATGACAGCCGCGGATTGGAAGCCAGCACATCCTCGACGCGCTTCTTGAGCTCTTCGAGCCGGGCGCGTTCGGCCGAACGCTGCTCGGCCTTGAGGGCCAGCAAGTTGATGGTGCGTTTTTCAGCCTCGGTCTCGCCTTTCTTGACCTGGCCGTGGGTGCGCGAGAGGTCCTCGCCGCCGCCCTTGATCACGTGGGAGGAATCGCCCGAGCCCGACCCGCCACCCAGCGCCACCTTCAGCGGTGCGCCGAAGAAATCGGCCAGGCCTTTCTTGTCGCCTTCCGTGGTCGATCCCAGCAGCCACATCAGCAAGAAGAACGCCATCATGGCGGTCACGAAGTCGGCGTACGCGATCTTCCAGGCGCCGCCATGGTGACCATGGCCGCCCTTCTTGATCTTCTTGATGATGATCGGCTGGAGCTTTTTCGAGTCGCCCGACATCGCTTTATGCTCCTGAGCCGCTGATCACGGCGCATGCGCGCGCGGTCGATCCCGGGCCAGACCATCCGCTTGCCGACCCCCTCGCCTCAGTCATGCGGCGATGAGTGGTCACTTCTTGCCCTTGACGTGCTGCTCCAGCTCGATGAAGGTGGGCCGATCGGTCGAGAACAGCACCTTGCGACCGAATTCCACCGCCACTTGCGGTGCGTAGCCCTGCATGCTGGCCAGCAGCGTGGTCTTGATGCACTGCAGCTCCTTCGAGCCGTCGTCCACCTTCTGCTCGAGCAGGCCGCCCAGCGGCTCGACAAATCCGTAGGCCAGCAAGATGCCCAGGAAGGTGCCCACCAGCGCCGACGCGATCATCCCGCCGAGCACGGCGGGTGGTTGACCCACCGAACCCATGGTGTTGACCACGCCAAGCACCGCCGCCACGATGCCGAAGGCCGGCAGACCGCCAGCCAGCCGGTTGATCGCCGACACGGCAGCGTATTCCTCGTTGTGGTGGGTCTCGATCTCGCTGTCCATCAGGCTTTCGATCTCATGCGCGTTGAGGTTTCCCGAGACCATCATGCGCAGGTAATCGGTGATGAATTCGACCACGTGGTGGTCATGGCCGACCACCGGGTACTTCTTGAAGAGTGCCGAGTTGTGCGGGTCTTCCACGTCCTGCTCGATGGCCATCAAGCCTTCCTTGCGCGCCTTTTGCAAGATGTCGTACATCAGCGCCATCAACTCCATGTAGCGCGCCTTGCTGTACTTGCTGCCCTTGAAGCACGAGACCAGTCCCCGCAGGCTGGACTTGACCACCTTCATCTGGTTGTTGGCCAGGAAGGCTCCACCGGCGGCACCAAAAATGGTGATCATCTCGAAGGGCAGGGCTTTCAGGATCACGCTGATGTTGCCGCCGTGGACGATGTACACCCCGAAGATGCACACCATGGCGATGCCCCAACCGATGAGTACGAACATGAATCTGGCTTTCGAATGGTGGGTGCGCCGATGGGCGGATTTCGTGGCTTTCCGGGTATCGACGGCTTGGGGCGATGCTTGAGTGTGTTCCGATCAGCCCTCGGGTGATGCGATCAATAGGGGCTGAAACGACGGCCAAACCGGTGCAAAAAAACGGGCCCCGTGGGGGCCCGATGGAACGCACGCGCGGGGCGCACGATGAGGAGACAAAACCAGGAAACGTCGAACTCGATCAGCCCATCAATGCATCTGGATGCCGCCAGCGGCCTTGCCCTTGCCGGCGCGTGCGGGCGGGTTGCACAGGCCACACACGTAGTGGCGGGCGATTTCATGGGGGTGGGTCACGAAGTGACCGCCGCACTTGGAGCACTTGGTCATCGTGAGCATGCCGTTGTCGATGAACTTGACCAGGCGCCAGGCGCGCGTCACCGACAGCAGGTCTTCGAGGCCCTGGGCCTGAATTTGTTCCTGGTACAGCTGGTAGGCCTTGATGACGGTGTCGATCTCGTCCATCACGGCGACCTTGTTCAAGTACTCGTGGATGTTCAGGAACAGCGACGAGTGGATATTGGGCTGCCACGTCATGAACCAATCGGTCGAAAACGGCAACTGACCCTTGCTGGGCGACTTGCCGGCGACTTCCTTGTACAAGCGCAGCAGGCGTTCGTAGCTGAGGTCGGTCTCGCTTTCCAGCACCTGCAGGCGTGCGCCGAGGTTGATCAGCGTGACGGCGCGGTCGATCTGCTTGGCTTCGGTCAGGATGCTTTTGGTGCGCATGATGGAGTCCCCTTGCTCGTACAGGTCTTGTGGTGTTCGGATCAGGCGGCTTCTTGGTGGCGCCCGGCCATCAGGATGCTGGCGTGCAGGCGGTTCGTCGTGTCGTTCGCAGCGCCCTTGCCGTGGTGGGTCAGCAGACCCCACACCATGTCGTCGTCCATGCGGAAGCGGCACAGCAGCGTGTTGCTCGAGGCGATCTTCATCATTTGCGATGGGGTCAGCAGCGCGAGCAGCGCGGCGTTGTCTTCGCTGATGCCCAGGCGATAGAGCGCTTGTTCGCGGTCGCTGCGGATCAGGCTCTGAGCCAGCATCAGGTAGGACAGGTTGGCTTCACGGATTTCGGTGAGGATCTGGTCTGCGTTCATGGCGGTCTCCTGAGGGTGATCTTTTCGGTTCCGGGGCTTCGTCGGCGCTGGCGTTTGAATTCGTCTCAACGTGAAATGAATTGTGTTTGTCAGAGATGGCTGGTGGCATCAGGTCATCGCTGTCGCTTAAGTCCCTCTTTTCCTATCCGTCGTGTCAGGTAAATTCCTACAAGCGGGCCAGCCGGCGGGTTTCGTCACGCTGAAAGTCATCGCCCTATCATCCGCACCCATGCCCATCCCAGCTGCTCTCTTGCCACCCCGCGCTGCCTTGATGCAGATCGCTTGTCTCGCCGCGTTGCTGCTGGGCGGCTGCGCTTCTGCGCCACCGGCTCCCACCGCAGCGGTGCCGGCGACAGCGGTGCCGGCCGGGTGGGTCGGGCCCGCGGCTTCGGCCGTGCCGGCCGGCACGCCGGTGGACCTGACTTCGTGGTGGCGATCGTTTGGCGACGTCGCACTTGATGGACTGGTGGCGCGTGCGTTGGTGGCATCGCCCGATCTCGAAGCCTGTGCGGCCCGCGTGCGTGCGGTGCGGGCGATGGCGCGCGAGGCCGGTGCCCGACTCGGGCCGAGGCTGTCGCTGGTGGGCGCTCCGCAGCAAAACGCGGACGGGCGCAGCACTTACTTCCAGGGCGGGCTCAGCGCCGAATGGAACGTGCCGCTGCCACAGCGCCAGTCTTCACTGGAAGGGCTGGCCGAGGCCGAGCTGCAAGGCGCGCTCGCCGATGAGCAGGCCGCTCGCGCCACGCTGGTGGCAGAGGTGGCGCGCACCTACTTCGAGATGCGCGCGGCCGAACGCGATCAGCAGGTGTTGCGCCAGATGTCTGCGCTGAGCGACGAGCGAGAGCAGCTCACGCGGTTGCTGTGGCAAGCGCAGCAGTTGCCGGCCGTCGACGTGGAGGCGGCAGCGGCCGTCAGCGTCGGTGCCCGTGTCGCAGCGGCCGAGCCCGGTGCCCACGTGGCGCAGGCGCGCTCACGCCTTGGCGTGTTGCTGGGCGACTTGCAGGCCGAACTGCCATCCCCGCTCGCAGATGCTGCTCCGCCCGCCCGCGCCACGCTGGGGCTGACGGCCTTGCCGGCCGATCTGGTGCGCCAGCGCCCGGCCGTGCGTCGCGCCGAGCAGTCGGTATTTCGGGCCGCCCACGCCACCGGGCTGGCGCGTGCGGACACGCAGCCGCAAATCAGCCTCATGGGTCTGGTCGGGCTGACCACCGCCATCAGCGGGCCGGCATCGAGCTCGCTGCGCGGGGTGTTTTCGGCCGGGCCGGCCTTTTCGATTCCGCTGTTCGACGGCGGTCAGCGTGAGGCCAACCAGCAAGCGCGGCATGCCGAATTCGATGCGGCCACCGCGTTGTACCGCAAGGAAGTGCTGCAAGGCGTGGCCGAAGCTCAGTCGGCGCTGATCCAGTTGGATCTCGATCGTCAGCGCACGACTGCGGCCATGACTGTGGAAGCCGCTGCGCAGCGCCGTGCCCGCAACACCGACGCGCAGGTGCGTGCCGGTCTGGCTGACGGCTTGCAGCGTTCCGATGCCCGTCGTGCGGCGCTGCAAGCCAGTCGCGCAAGCCTTGAGGCCGGGTTGGCCGAGCAGGTGGCCTACGTGGCCTTGTTCAGCTCGTTTGGCGGTGCGGCCTTGCCGAGCGCGGCGCCATGATCGTCGCGCTGGCGCGCAAGACGCTGCTGCACGAGTGGCGCCGTTTCCTGCCCGCGGTGGTGGCGGTCGCCTTTTCGGGGCTGCTGCTGCTGGTGCAGGCCGCGCTCGTGCTGGGCATCTTCGGTAGCGCTGCGGTGTACATCGAGGCATCGAAAGGCGATCTCTGGGTCGGCTACCCCGGCACGCGCACCATCGAACTCGGTCGGCTGCTGCCGCCTGACACCGAAATCTGGGTGCGCCTCGACGAGGCCGTCGAGCGCGTCGAGCCTTACCGCTGGATCTATGGTGACTGGCGTGTGCGCGATGACCTGGGTGCGTTTTCGATGTACGTCTCGGGTCTCGACACGTCGGCCGATGGCCTGGTTTTCGCCAAGGTGCTGCCAACCGAGCTGCGCTCGCGGCTCGGGCAGCCCGATTCGGTGATCGTCGATGCGACCGATCTCGACAAGCTCGGCGTCGCGGTGGGCGACCGCCCGCGGATCAATGGCCACGTGGTGGACGTGGTGGGCACGGTGTCGGGGTTGCGCACCCTGGGCGGCGTGAACATCCTGGCATCGCTCGAAACGGCCGGGCGCCTCCAGCCTGGCGGGCTGGCCGACGACCGGGTGGCCTATTACGTGGTTCGGCTGCGCGACCCCGCCCAGCTTCAAGCCGCACACCAGCGGCTCAACGAGCAAGGTCGGCTGCATGGCTTTCAGGTCTGGACCCGTGAAGAGTTTTCCAAGATCGTCACCCGCTACTGGCTGCTCGAGACGGGGGCAGGGCTGGGCGTGCTGTTCCTCGCGGTGGTGGTCAGCTTGGTGGGCGCCGTGATCACCAGCCAGACGTTGATGGGCGCGGTGGCCGGCTCTGCGGCTGAATACGCTGCGTTGCAGGCGTTGGGCATCGGCATGAGCGCGCTGCGCGCGGTGGTGCTGGAGCAGGCTGCCTGGATCGGCGCGGCAGGCATCGTGCTGGGCTCCGTGGGCGCGGCCGCGGCGCTGTGGCTGGCCAGACGCCAGGATGTGCCGGTGGCCATCGATGGCTGGGCATCGCTCGGCTGTGCTGCGCTGGTGTTTGGCATCTCCCTGATTTCGGGTTGGGCGGCCGTGCGCGCGTTGCGCCGTGCCGATCCGGCCACCTTGCTGCGATGAGCGACGCACCGATCACCGAAAGCGCGACCGCGGTTCTGCGCGGGAGCGGTCTGCTGAAGTCGTTTCGCAGCGACCGCATTGAAACGCCGGTGCTGCGCGGGCTGAGCCTCGAGGTGCTGGCGGGCGAGCTGACGCTGGTGTCGGGTCCTTCGGGGTGCGGCAAGAGCACCTTGCTCGCCTTGCTGAGCGGACTGCTGCGCCCTGACGCCGGTGAGGTCGAAGCGCTGGGACAGTCGCTGTGGTCGCTGGACGATCAAGCCCTTGAGCGTTTCCGCCTGCAGCACACGGGCTTCGTTTTCCAGGGCTTCAACCTGTTCGGCGCGCTCAGCGCCGTCGAGCAGGTGATGCTGCCGCTGGGTGCCCTGGGCTTCACGCGCAAGCAGGCCCGCGAGCGCGCGCTGGTGGCGCTCGACGAAGTCGGCCTGGGGCCGCGCTCGGGGCTGCGCCCCGCCGAGATGTCCGGCGGCGAAAAGCAGCGCGTGTCGATCGCCCGTGCGCTGGCCAAGAACCCCAAGTTGCTGTTTGCCGACGAGCCGACCAGCGCACTCGATGCGGCCAATGGCCAGATGGTGATCGACCTGCTGCACCGTCTCGCACGATCCCACGGCGCAGCGGTGCTGTGCGTGAGCCACGACCCTCGGGTGGTGGCGCATGCCGACCGTGTGCTGCACATGGAAGACGGGCGCTTGCTCGACGACACGCGCCTCGGCGCGCTCCAAGGATGACCATGAATTCACTCACCCCCCGATTTGTCGCCGCGTGCTCGCTGGCGACGCTGGCCATGGCCGTCTTGCCGGGCTGCTCTCCGGCGGACGGCGCGGTCCCGGCGCCGCCCACGTCGGCATCGGCCGCCATTGATGCGCGCTATGTCGCGATGGCGCGTGGCCGCGTTGATGTGCCCGGTGGCCTGCTGCGCGTGACCACTCCCCAACGCGGTCTGCTCCAGCGCTGGGCGGTCGAGCACGGCGAGGTGGTTCGCAAGGGGCAGGTGCTCGCGCAGATCGACGCGCGCGAAGCCCGTCTGGCCCTGGAGCAGGCTCAGGCAGAACGGGCCCACGCGGCCGCCCAGCTCGATGCCCTGGGCGCCCGGTTGCCAGCGCTTCGCACCCGGGCCGAGCGGTTGCAGCAGGCCCAGCGGGCAGGCGCGGGCAGCGGACAGGCCGCCGACGACGCGCAAGCTGCCCTGGTCGACGCCGAAAAGGAGCAGGCGGTTCAGCGCACGGCACTGGCCATCGTGCAGCAGCGCGTGGCGCAGGCGTCGCAAACGCTGGCTGCAGCAACCATCCGTGCGCCGGTGGCCGGTCGAGTGGTCAAGCGCATGGCCGCGGTGGGCGAATTCGTTGACGCCTACGCCGTGCTGCTGCAACTGCTGCCCGAAGGCCCGCGCATCGTGCGTGCCGATCTCAATGAATCGCTGGTCGCGCGCGTCAAGGCGGACATGCGCGCCGAGGTGGTGTCCGTGGCTGAAGGCTCCGAGGTGCATGGCGCACGGGTACTGAGCATCGGCGAGGTGTTCGGCCCGCCCGTCGCGCCCGATCCCAGCGGCGGCGAGGCCATCGTGGATGCCCGTGTGGTCGAGTGCTTGCTGCAGCTCGACGAGCCGAACCTGCGTGTGGGCCAGCGGGTGCTGGTGCGTTTCCTGCCGGTGCCACCCGCTCGGTGAGTCAGGCGGCAGCGACCTCAGCGCCGCTCAGTCGTGGCGTGTGAAGGCCAACACCACGTTGGTGCCGCCGAATGCGAAAGAACTGCTGATCGCGGCCTGAAGTCGAGGCAGCGGCTCGGCTGACCCCAAGATGAGCGGCACATGGCAGGCCGCATCGGGGGTCTGGCAGGTGGCGGTGGGTGGGGCCTGACGCTGCTGCACGGTCAGGACCGTGATCAGCGCCTCAAGCGCACCGGCTCCGCCAAGCAGGTGGCCATGCATCGACTTGGTTGAACTCACGCGCAGCGATTGCAGGTCTTCGCCCCACACCTGGCGCAAGGCTTCGCACTCGACCCCGTCGCCCACCCGCGTGGCAGTTCCGTGAGCGTTGCAGTAGGCGATGTCGCGTGCTGCCAGACCGCTGGAGCGCAGCACATTGCGCAGCGCACGGACCTGGCCCTGGGCGTCGGGCTTGGTCAGGTGCAGCGCATCACAACTGACGCCGCTGCCGGCGAACCGTGCGCGCACCGGCGCTGATCTGGCCAGCGCGTGCTCGCGGGACTCGAGCACGAGCATCGCCGCGCCTTCGCCCAAGGCAAAACCCGTGCGGTGAGCGTCGAAGGGGCGGCACGATTGACTGGGGTCGGTCGGATCGGGCGTGGCCAGGGTCTGCAGCGCCTGCCAGGCGCGCACCACACCGGGCACCAGCAGCGCTTCAGCGCCGCCGGCGATGGCGATGTCGATCTCCCCGGCAGCAATCGCCTTGGCGGCTTCGGCAATGGCCAGCGCTGAAGACGCGCAGGCCACCGTGTACGTGTAGACCGGACCCTGGGCGCCAGCGCGAATCGCGATGTGCGCGGCCGGTGCGTTGGTCATGGCCGCCACCACCGTCAGCGGCGACACACGCTTGCCCAGACGGGCGGCTTCGTAGCCGTCTTCCAGTGCCGAAGCGCCGCCCATGCCGCTGCCGATGAAGACCCCGATGCGCTCGCCATCAAGGCCGCTGGGCCAGCCGGCATCGGCCTTGGCCAGTTCGGCCGCCGCAACGGCCATCTGGCTGACCCGATCGACGCCGACGAGTTGAATCTTGTTGAACCAGCGTTCCGGGGAAAACGCCACGCTGGCCACTGCCGCCGGCGGCATGCCCTCGCGGTTCCACAGGGAAACGGCCGACCGGCCTTTCAGCAGGGCGTCGAATGCCGCAGCCGGATCATCGCCATGCGGCGACACCAGCCCAAGGCCGGACACCACCACATCGCGCGGACTCATTTGGAGGCGACGGATCCGCGCACCTCGTCGACCACCTGGACCAATTCGGCCAAGGTTTGCACGTTGGCGCGTGACTCGGGATAGTCGATGCCGAAGTGGTCTTCAATGTTGAACATCAGTTCAGCCAGTGCAAGCGAATCCAGACCGAATTCGGACAAAGGCTGGTTCGGATCGATTGTCGACGGGTCGATGTCGTAGGCCTTTTGGATCAACCCCAGCAATTCGTTCATGGAGCTTGTCATGCGAGCGTTCCTGTCTGGGCGTCGGGAAGGGCGAACGCGCCGATCGGTGACTTGGGCGCACCCGAGGCGGGTTCGATGCTTTCGGACGCCGAATGTTCAATCTTGCCAACGCATTTCAACAGTTCTGCGGTGACTTGCTGACGATCATTGTCAATGGTGATCATGTGATACGAATTTTCGAGCACCACCAGACGGTTCGAGTCGCCGGGCAGGGTGTCGAAAACCCCACGAACGGTCTTCACGGTACAGATTTCATCTTCCATGGAAGTCATGATGACCGTGGGTGTGTGCAGGCCTGGCAAGCGCTTGACAACATCCCGCATGAGCCTTTCGGACTGGTTGATGCCCCACAGAGGCAAGGCCGACGGACCGGCCGCGCTGGAAGCGCGTTGATCCATGTCGCGCTCAACCCAGCGCCGTATTTTCTCATTCTTGATGCCGTAGGGTGAGCGCTCACGGATCGAAATCCAGCGATCAATGCCAAGGTAAAACCCTAGTTTGCGCCAGCCCCACCAGCGGTCGCGAGCCCAACCGTCGTAGCCAAAGCTCGGCGACATCATCACCAGAGACCGCACGTTGAACTCGCCGCGAAGCGCCACTGCGGCCGCCAACATTCCCCCGGTGCAAAGCCCACCCAGCACGAAGGGCCGATCAACACCCACTTGTTCGCGGATGGCGTCGGCGGCAGCCTCGACCCAATCCTGCCAGCGGGTGAAGCGGGCTCGATCGCCCTCGGTGTAACCCTTGATGTGGGGGACGATCAGTTCAACACCGCGCGACTGCAGCGGCAAGGAAATGAGCCCGAACTCGCGCGTGGTGCTCAGCAACCCGTGCAGCAGCACGATCGGCAGCAACTGCGGGTCTCGCGAGTGAGTCGCGACCTTCAAGCCTTGCGGCTCAGGCGGCACCCCCGGCACCTGCGTGTCGTGATCCACGCTCACGTCAGGCACGCGACCCGAATGCGGGCTCAGTCCAGGTGAAATGGGTATTCATTCGCGGGTCTCGACAGGTCAGTGGAGGAAGAATCAGCAGTGACCTCAGGTCGAACGCTAACGCGTAGTTTAAGCGGTGGACGGGCCTTGAGGGAGTTCCTTCCTGATTGAGGCGCCAAGTCGATCGGAAGCGCCCGGCAAGACGCCGCATCGTCAGTGCGCCGCCTCACTTGACCATCGCGACGTGCTCGATCAGATCGGCCCGTGCCTTGGCGTCGGGCAGGCCGTCGTATTTCATGATCCCGCCCGAAACGGCGTTCTTGGGTCGAGCGCCGTGCGGACCGACAGCCCGTCGCACGCCAGCTTGGCGCGCAGGCGCGACACGTCGATCTCGATCGCGTTGTCGGTGATCTCCTTGTCCCAGCGGCTCGCCGTGCAGTGGCGCCTTGTGGGTGGCGATGTCCAGCGCGAAGACGTGGCCAACAGCCTGAACGGGATCTGTGCCGAGCGCGGTCTGCCCAAGTCGATCAAGACCGACAACGGCAGCGAGTTCATCTCCAAGGTCATCGACAAGTGGGTCAGTGAGCGCGGCGTCGAACTCGACGTCAGTCGACCGGGCCAACCA
>CAIVGK010000012.1 GCA_903905475.1 uncultured Burkholderiales bacterium
GGCCGGGCCGATGCAGTCGTCCGCCAGCAGCAGCTCGGGGTTCCAGTCGCACAGGAAGGCGGGTTCGCAGCGCTGGCCGTGGGCGTCCAGGCGATCGTGGTCGGCGTAAATGAGTTGCGCCGCGGGCGAGTGCACCGCCGCTTCGGCCAGCAGCAGCAGCGCGTGCGCTCGCCAGATGTCACCCGCCGTGGCCAGCACCCACCACCGCGTTGCCGCGTCGCTGGAACCCCATGCGCCGAGCGAGACACGTGCATCAGCGGCCGCGGTGGCAGCGGCCCAGCTCGCGGCAGCGCCATCGGCCTGGCCGGTGAGCTCCAGCCGCCACGCGGGGTAGCCCTGCGCCAGCAGGCTGGCAAAGGTCGCGTTCAGCGCCGGCACGCTCGCGCCATCGAGCGCCAGGCGCACGGTGATGCGTGGCATGGCGGGCAGGTCCGCCAGCCGGGCGTCCAGCGCGGCCCGCGTGGCCTCGTCGAGCGTGTCATGACGCTGGCACCAGACGTCGTAGCGCACGCGGTGGGTCCGTTGGCGCCGGTTCAGGCGGCGCCGGTTGATCAGCCACAGCCAGCGCTTGAGCTCAGCCAGTCGGGTTGCGATCAGCATGCTCTTGCGGCGAATGAGGTGGCGGCGGACCTGCCGCGGCAGGCGATGGCGCCGCAGCGCATGGCGTCAGACGACGTCGCTCGGGTGGATCCAGCGCCACTGCCCCGGCGCCAGGTCCGCCGGCAGCGCCAGCGCGCCGTAGCGGCTGCGGTGCAGCGCCTCCACGCGGTTGCCCACGGCGGCCACCATGCGCTTGACCTGGTGGTACTTGCCTTCGGTGAGCGTCATGCGCAAGCCGTGCAGCTCGCCGAGTTCGGCGGCTTGCGGGCCCTTGAAGAGGCCGGTGGATTCGGCGGCGGCGGCACGCACCGGCACCGGGTCGTCGATCAGCGTCACGCCGTGCAGCAGCTGCTGCACCTGCTCGTCGGTGACCGGGTGCTTGCAGCCGATCTCGTAGACCTTGGGCACGTGATGCTTGGGCGAGGTCCAGCGGTGGATCAGCTTGCCGTCGTCGGTGAGCAGCAGCAAGCCGGTGGTGTCCTCGTCGAGGCGGCCCACGGCTTGCACATCGCGCCGGCGCAGCGGGGCGGGGAGCAGGCTGTACACGCTCGGGTGGTGCTTGGGCTTTTGCGAGCACTCGTGGCCGGCCGGCTTGTTCAGCACGATCAACGCCTGGGTGCGAAACGGCCACGCCTCGCCGCGCACGTTGAACTGCAGGCCTTCGGGGTCGAACTCCTCGAACGGGTCGTCGGCCAGCGCACCGGCGATGTTGACGAAGCCGCCGAGGATCAGGCCCTCGCATTCACGGCGCGAACCGAAGCCTTGCGAGAACAGCACTTGAGACAGCTTCACGGCTTCTTGTCCAGGGTCATGCGCTCGTTGTCGCGCTTCATCTGGAAGCGGTTCAGGAAGCTGTTGCCCAGCAGCACGTGCGGCATCGGCATGGGCAGCACCGCCGCGTCGACGTTGTAGACCTGCACGTCGCCCACGCGCACGACGCCCAGCGACGTGCGGTAGCCGGAGACCGTGCCATTGGCGGTGTTCCCGGTGAGGCGCTCGCCGTCCTTGTATTTCAGGCCGATGCGGTCGGCCTCGACAGCGCTCAGCGCGATGGTGGTGGCTCCGGTGTCGACCATGAACTGCACCGCCTTGCCGTTGATGCTGCCAGCCGTGACGAAGTGCCCGCCGTCGGCCACGGGCAACACGATCTGCGTGCCGCTGCCTGCGCTGTGGGTCGTGGCCAGACTGACGGGCGAGCCGCCCAGCGCCAGCGTTTGCCGCTTGCCAGCGATGTCGATCACGGCCTCGCTCGGGTTCACGCTGATCAGCTGCACACCTGCCACGGCGCTGCCCACGCTCAGCGAGCGCGGTACGCCGTCAATCACCAGCAGGGCGCGGTAGCCCATGTGGCCGCTGAACGACACGCTTTGCGCCGAGGCCGCGCCGCAGGCGAAGATGAACAGTGCCGCCAGCAACCACCCCATCGAGCTCAATCGCGGAAGTTGTTGAACGACAGCGGCGCATCGGCCATGTCCTTGCGGATCATGGCCATGGCCGCTTGCAGGTCGTCGCGCTTGCCACCGGTGACGCGCACGCTGTCGCCCTGGATGGCCGCTTGCACCTTGAGCTTGCTTTGCTTGACCAGCGTTTGCAGCTTCTTGGCGGTTTCGCTGTCGATGCCGGTCTTGATGACGATGAGCTGCTTGACCTTGTCGCCACCGATCTTTTCGATCTTGGCGCTGCGGTCAAGGTAGCGCACATCCACGCTGCGCTTGGCCAGCTTGGCCAGCACGATGTCCATCACCTGGTCGATCTGGAAATTGCTGTCGGCCCACACCGTGAGCTCCTTGTCCTTGAGCTCGACCTTGGATGACGAGCCCTTGAAATCGAAGCGGGTGCCGATTTCCTTGGCGGCCTGGTCGATGGCGTTGCGCACTTCGACGAGATCGGGTTCGAGAACGGTGTCAAAACTGGGCATGGTGGTCGCCTTGAAAGGGGAGCCGATGAGGGGCGGCAATCAACGAAAATTCTGTCATGCACATCGAGTCCGGCGTGAGCCTTCGCCCCTACAACAGCTTTGGCTTGCCGGCCGTGGCGCACACCTTGGTGCGCATTGCCAGCGACGCCGATGTGCGGCGGGTGGTCGATCATCCCACGCTGGGCCGCGCGCCGAAGTTCGTGCTGGGCGGCGGCAGCAACATCATCCTCACGCGCGACATGCCGCAAGTGGTGCTCAAGGTCGAGGTGATGGGCCTGCGGCTGGTCGAGCAGCGCGCCGACGCCTGGATCGTCGAAGCCGGCGCCGGCGAGTCGTGGCACGGTCTGGTCATGTGGTCGCTGGCTCAGGGTTTCCCGGGGCTCGAGAACCTGGCGCTGATCCCCGGCACCGTGGGTGCCTCGCCGGTGCAAAACATCGGCGCGTATGGCGTCGAGCTGCAAGACCGCTTCGACTCGCTCGATGCGGTCGATCTGCGCACCGGCCTGACGGTCACGCTGGGGCACGAGCGCTGCGCCTTCGGCTACCGCGACAGCGTGTTCAAGCGCTCGCTGGCCGGGCTGGTGGTGATCACGCGCGTGCGCTTTCGGCTGCCGCGGCCGTGGCAGCCGGCGCTGGGCTATCTGGAGCTCGAACGCAAGCTGGCCGAGCTGCGTACGGCCGACCCCGCCGTGCAGCCCACGGCGCAGCAAGTGGCCGAGTGGGTGATCGGCATTCGCCGCGCCAAGCTGCCCGACCCGGCACTCATCGGCAACGCCGGCAGCTTCTTCAAGAACCCGGTGGTCACGCCCGAGCAGTGCCGCGACATCATCGGCCGCGACCCGGAAATCGTGCATTACCCGATGCCCGACGGCAGCGTGAAACTGGCTGCCGGCTGGATGATCGATGCCTGTGGCTGGAAGGGCAAGACCGTGGGTCAGGCGGGCGTCTATGAAAAGCAGGCGCTGGTGCTGGTCAACCGCGGCGAGGCCATCGGCTCGGAAGTGATGACGCTGGCGCGCGCCATCCAGGAAAGCGTCTACGGCCGCTTTGGCATCAGGCTGGAGACCGAGCCGGTGGTGGTGTGAGCGCCGCGCCGGCGGCGTCGCTCAGCCGCGTGCGCACCAGCGCGATGTGGCTGCGCAGCGCGTACAGCTCGTCGGTGCCGCAGCGCGCTTCGATCTCGCGCAACTGCTCGTACCAGCGGAACACGCGCCGACGCACGCGCAGCTGGTAGACCGGCGGCAGCACGCGCGTGAACGGCAGCAGCAGCGTCAGGATAGACACCACCACCGGCCACATGCGGTCGATCAGGTTGGCCACGCCAAACGGCAGGTGGCGCTGCAGCACGGGCAAACCGTTTTGATAGAAGCGCTGCGCCTCCTTGGCCAGCGCTCGCTCGGTGTTGAGCGGGCTCGGGAAGTCGCCCTTGCGCTGGAACCAGCCCGCGCCGCCATGGATCTTTTGCGCGGCCTGCACGAACAGCTGGATCAGCGCCGGATGTGTGCCTTCGCGCGCCACCAGCGTGGCCGCGGGCGCCACCAGATGCACGTCGTGCGCCGGCACATCGCCGGCCAGATCGACCACGCCGCGTGGCAGCACCAGCGGGCGCATGAAGGCAAAGCGGCGCGAATAGGCTTCGGCCTGCGCAAAGTCGAACAGCCGGATGCCGGGGGTGTTCAGCAGCGTTTGCACCGCCTGCGACTCCGGCGCCGACGCCAGCGCCAGCGCGTCTTCGGCTTCGGCGGCTGCGGGCCGGTCATCGAAGCCGCCTTGCACGAACGCGAGATCGACGCCCGCGTTCGCATCGCCCAACAGCGCGAGGTTCTCGGCAGTGCCCTGCGTGGCGCGCGGGCGTGTTCATGGCGGGTTCCATCCTGGGTTTTCGCCGATGACCGGCACGCCGCCTATTCGCCGCGCAGCAGTCGCTCAGCCAGCGGCGAGGGCAGTCTGGCGGCGATGATCTTGGCCGCTGCCTTGATGTGGTTGTAGGGCACGCGCCAGAAGGTCAGCGTGGCCGTGTCGGTGTCGAAGGTGGCGTAGCACGCGCGGGTGTTGCCGTCACGCGGTTGTCCCGCCGACCCGGCGATGGCGAGCCAGCGCGATGACGCCGGCAGTGCCAGCGCGGTGCCGGGCTTGAATTGCGCCTCGCCGCTCGCGCCAACCATCGTCAGGTGGTACAGGCCCTGAGCGTGCACATGGCCGCAAAAGATGTGGCGTGCGGTGGTGGCGTGCAAGCAGGTGGCGGCATCGAGCCGGCTCATCACGTAGCCCCACTGTGCCGGCGCCACGTTGTTGGCGTGGACGAACAGTTGATCTCCCTCGGTGACGCTGAGCGGCAAGCGGGCCAGAAAGTCGATCTGGCCCGCCGACAACTGCTGGCGCGTCCAGGTGACCACCTCGCGTGCCTGCGGCACCATCGAGCCGCGGGGCCCGTTGACCACCGCCTCGTCGTGATTGCCCTGGATCGCGATGGCTCCCGCGCCGACCAGCGTTCGGATCTGCTCGACCACCCAGCCCGGATCGGCGCCGTAGCCCACGAAGTCGCCGAGCAGCGCGTAACGCTCAACGCCCTGATCTGCCGCATGCTCGAGCACCGCCTCGAACGCCTCGCGGTTGGCGTGCACGTCGGTGATGACGGCGAGCTTCATGGCACCCGCGACAGCGACTCAGCCCATGCGGCCGAGCAGCAGGTATTCCATCAGCGCCTTTTGCACGTGCATGCGGTTTTCGGCCTCGTCCCACACCACGCTGTGCGGGCCGTCGATCACGTCGGCATCGACTTCTTCACCGCGGTGCGCCGGCAGACAGTGCATGAACAGCACGTCCGGCTGGGCCACGGCGAGCATGTCGCGGTCGACGCGCCAGTCGGCGAAGGCCTTTTGGCGGGCCTCGTTCTCGGCCTCGTAGCCCATGCTGGTCCACACGTCGGTGGTCACCAGATGGGCGCCGCGGCAGGCATCCATCGGGTTGTCAAACACCTTGACGCAGGCCTGGTTGCTCACGCCGGCGACCTTGGCGTCGATCTCGTAGCCGCTGGGCGTGCTCACGTGCAGCGTGAAGCCCAGCACGTCGGCCGCTTGCAGCCAGGTGTTGGCCATGTTGTTGCCGTCGCCCACCCAGGCCACGACCTTGCCGCGGATGCTGCCGCGGTGCTCGATGTAGGTGAACACATCGGCCAGGATCTGGCACGGGTGGTATTCGTTGGTCAGGCCGTTGATGACCGGCACGCGCGAATGCGCCGCGAAGGCCTCGATCTTGGTGTGCTCGAAGGTGCGGATCATCACCACGTCGACCATGCGGCTGATCACGCGCGCGCTGTCTTCGATCGGCTCGGCACGCCCGAGCTGGCTGTCGCCCGAGGTCAGGTTCACCACCGAGCCGCCCATCTGGTACATGCCGGCCTCGAAGCTGACACGGGTGCGGGTGCTGGCCTTTTCGAAAATCATCGCCAGCGTGCGGTCGAACAGCGGCGTGTACTTCTCGTAGTTCTTGAAGCGCTTCTTGATCAGCGTGGCGCGCCCGAGCAGGTAGTCGTACTCCTCGGCGCTCAGGTCCTTGAACTGCAGGTAGTGCCGCATGGGCACCTGACCGGGTTTGATGGTGGGCGTGTTCACGGCTGTTCCGGGGTTTGCAGGAAATCTTTGATCAGCCCGCCGAGGATCGTGGCGATCAGCCCGGCTTCGGCCAGGCTCAGGATCAGCGGCGGCACCAGGCGCACGACACGGTCGGCGGTCACGCTGATCAGCAATCCAGCCTGAGCGGCGCGCAACAGCAGCTCGCCGCATGGGCGGTCGAGCTCGATGCCCAGCATCAGGCCCTGGCCACGGATCTCGACCACGCCGGCCAGGCCCGCGAGCTCACGCGCCAGGCCGGCACGCAAGGCCGCGCCGACGCTGGCGGCGTTGTCGAGCAGGTGGTCTTCTTCCATGATGCGCAGCGTTTCGATGCCTGCGCGCATGGCCAGCGCATTGCCGCCGAAGGTGGTGCCGTGGTTGCCCGGTTGCAGCACCTCGGCCGCACGCGGGCCGCACACCACCGCGCCGATCGGCACGCCCGAACCCAGCCCCTTGGCCAGTGGCATCACGTCGGGCAAGATGCCCGCCCACTGGTGGGCGAACCACTTGCCGGTGCGCCCGGTGCCGCACTGCACCTCGTCGAGCATGAGCAGCCAGTCGCGTTCATCGCACAGGCGGCGAATCGCGCGCAGGTACTCGGGGGCGGCCGGATGGACGCCGCCTTCGCCCTGGATGACTTCCAGGAACACGGCCACCACGTTCGGATGCGCATCGGCCGCGCTTTCGATGGCCGCCACGTCGTTGAGCGGCACCCGCACGAAGCCTTCGACCAGTGGGCCGAAGCCGGCCTGGATCTTTGGATTGCCGGTGGCCGACAGCGTCGCGATCGAGCGGCCGTGGAACGCTTTTTCGTAGACGATGACCTCGGGACGCTCGATGCCCTTGTCGTGACCGAACTTGCGGGCGATCTTCAAGGCGGCTTCGTTGGCTTCGAGGCCGCTGTTGCAAAAGAACACCCGCGTCAGCCCCGACAGCTCGCACAACTTGGCCGCCAGTTGCTCCTGCAGCGGTGCGCCGTAGTAGTTCGAGGTGTGGATGAGGCGACCGATTTGCTCTTGCAGCGCCGGCACGAGCTTGGGGTGGGCGTGGCCGAGCGTGTTGACCGCGATGCCGCCGAGCCCGTCGAGGTACTTCTTGCCCTCGGTGTCCCACACCCAGCAGCCTTGGCCATGCGACATCGCCATCGGCAGGCGCCCATAGGTGTGCATCACATGGGGTTCGGGATCGACGGCAGACTTTTCAGGGGCGTTCATGGGGTGTCTCGGCAGGCTGCGAGCAAGGCGGGTGCGGGGTCGCCCCGCAGGGGGTGATCGACCGAAATTCTAAGTCCGGCCCCGGCGCCCCGGCCCGCAGGCTCCGAGGCGATCCGGGGGACGTGAGCCGGTGTTCGCGCTCTTGAATCGTGGCTCGGCTCAGGCGGCACAATCATGGGTGGTGACGCCAACGGCTGTCGACGCCCCCTGACCGTCGCGCCAGCTCATCCCCGAACCCGAAGCATGGATCCAGTACACAAAAACGAAGTGTTCATTCAAGGCGTCACGCTGAGCGGACAGACGTTTCGCCCCAGCGATTGGGCCGAACGCCTGGCCGGGGCGATGTCGTGCTTCCGTCCGGAAAGCACCGCCGGCGGGATCGGCGCGTTCATCGGCTACTCGCCGTACTGCGTTCCTCGGGTGATCAACGGCGTGAAGTGCGTGATCGTCGACGAGCGGCTGCGTGAATCGGCGCCCATGGCCTGGGACTTCGTCATGAACTTCGCTCGCGACAACGAATTGCAGGTGGCGAATGCCTGCTTGCTGCCAACGGCGCGGGAATCTTGATTCGGTGTGGGCCGGGCGTTCGTAGCGACGCCCATGAAAAAGGCCCGCAACTGCGGGCCTTCGGGGCAGATCGGCGCGAGCCGACTCAAGCGGCAGGTGCTGCCAGTGCCTTGACCTTGGCGCACAGGCGGCTCTTGTGACGAGCCGCTTTGTTCTTGTGGAACAGGCCCTTGTCGGCCACCGAGTCGATGACCTGCTCGGCCGTCTTGAAGAGGTCCGAGGCTTTCGCTTTGTCGCCGGCCAAAACGGCCTTTTGAACATTCTTGATCACCGTGCGGAACTTCGACCGCAAGGCGGTGTTCGCGGCGTTGAGCTTGACGTCCTGACGAACGCGCTTCAACCCGGAGGCAATGCGGACGGTTTTCTTTTTCGCTTTTGAGGAGGTGGCCATGCTGTAATTTGTTCAGTTGGAACAGAGCCCACGAGTGTAGCAGCTTGCGGCTTCATTTTGAATGTTCCGCAGGTCATCTGCCGAGACTCGCCGCTCGGCGCTCAAACATTGCTACCGTCGCGCACCCAAGCCTTGGGACTTTCGTCCATGAATCTGCTGCGTGCTGCCTCCACCGTTTCCTTGTTGACGCTCGTCGCGCGCGTGACCGGGCTCGGTCGCGAACTGATCGTGGCCTCGAGTTTTGGCGTCAGCGCCGAGACCGATGCCTTCAATGTGGCTTTTCGCATTCCGAACCTGCTGCGCCGGCTGTTCGCCGAGGGCGCGTTCTCCCAGGCCTTCGTGCCGATCCTGGCGGCCAGTCGGGCCGCCGAGGGGGATGCCCCCACGCGCGCCCTGATCGACGCGGTGGCCACCGTGCTCTTCTGGGCGCTGGTGCTGACCACGCTGGCCGGCGTCGTGGCCGCGCCTGTGCTCGTGTGGATGATGGCTTCGGGTCTGCAGGCGTTCGACTCCGCCGTGGTGATGACCCGGGTGATGTTTCCGTACATCGGCTTCATGTCGCTGGTGTCGCTGGCGGCCGGGGTGCTCAACACCTGGAAGCGCTTCGCCATACCGGCCGTCACGCCCGTGCTGTTGAATCTGGCCGTGATGGCGGCGGCGTGGTGGCTGGCACCGTGGTTCAAGACGCAGGGCATTGAGCCCATCTATTCGCTGGCCGCCGGCGTGCTGGTGGGGGGCGTGCTGCAACTGACCGTGCAATGCGCAGCGCTTTACGCCTTGGTCAAACTGCCGAAGATCGGCGTCACTATGCGGGGCGTGGTGTCGGCATGGCGCCACCCGGGCGTGCGGCGCGTGTTGCGTCAGATGGCGCCGGCGATCGTCGGGGTGTCGGCCGCGCAGGTGTCGCTGCTGATCAACACGCAGATCGCCTCTCACGTGGGCACGGGTGCTGTGTCGTGGTTGACCTACGCCGATCGCCTGATGGAGTTCCCCACGGCCTTGCTCGGCGTGGCGCTCGGGGTCGTGCTGCTGCCTCAGCTGTCGGCTGCTCAGGGCGCCAAGGACGACGCCACCTATTCCAGCTTGCTCGACTGGGGCTTGCGGTTGGTGTTGTTGCTGGCCCTGCCTTGCGCAGTGGCCTTGCTGCTGTTCCCCACGGCGTTGGTGTCGGTGCTCTATCACTACGGCCAGTTCACGCCGCTGGACGTGCAGCAGACCGTGTGGGCGCTGCGCGGCTATGGGGTGGGGTTGCTCGGGCTGATTGCGGTCAAGGTTCTGGCGCCCGGTTTTTATGCGCGGCAGGACGTTCGCACTCCGGTTCGCATCGCGGTGGTCGTGCTGGTGCTCACGCAACTCATGAACGTGGTGCTGGTGCCTGTCCTCGGGCACGCCGGCCTGGCGCTGTCGATCGGACTGGCGGCGTTGATCAACGCGGGGTGGTTGTTCATCGGGTTGCGCTGGCGAGGAACCTACGTTCCAGCCGCCGGGTGGTGGGGCTTTGCCCTGCGCGTGCTGTGTGCGAACGTGGCGCTGGCACTGGTGCTGGCCGCTGCGGCATGGGGCGTCGACTGGGTGGGCATGGGCGCGCAACGACTTTTGCGCGTGGGCCTGTTGGTGGGGTGTTTGTCGGGTGCGGCAGCGATCTATTTCCTGGCCCTGCGGCTGACGGGCATCCGTCTTGTCGACTTTGCCCGACGAGGCTGATCCCGGCTGCGGGTGCGGTCTCGCCGCTTACACTGGAATCATGCCCGGAACCCTGCATTTCGACACGCCGACGGCCCTTGAGTATTTCTCCTCGCTGGTGGCTGATGACGCCAGCTTCTCGGTGCTGGAGGCGGCCGTTTCGATCGCGCAAGATGAGTACCCTGGCCTGGACGCGCAGACCGTGCTGTCGGACATCGACGCCCTCGCCGACAGGCTGAAGCGGCGCATCCCGGCCGACGTCGTCGCCCTGCAGCGAGTGCGGTTGCTCAACCAGTACTTTTTCCAGGAGCTGGGGTTCGGCGGCAACGTCAACAACTACTACGACCCGCGCAACAGCTTCGTCCACGAGGTGCTGGTCAGGCGCCGGGGCATTCCGATCACGCTGGCCACGCTCTATGTTGAGTTGGCCTCGCAGATCGGCTTGAAAGCGTTCGGAGTCTCATTCCCCGGGCACTTTCTGGTCAAGGTCAGCGTGGAGCAGGGCACGCAGGCCGGCGAAGTGGTTATCGACCCGTTCACCGGCCAGTCCTTGTCCTCTGATGAACTGGAAGACAGGCTGACGCCTTACCGTCGCAGCCAGGTCTTGATGGGCGACCCTGAGGCGCCGCTGTCGTTTTTCCTGCAGCCGGCCTCGGCGCGCGAAACACTCGCGCGGATGTTGCGCAATCTGAAGGAAATCCACCGCACGGCCGAGGACTGGCCGCGTTTGTTGCCGGTGCTCGACCGGTTGGTGGTGTTGCTGCCTGAGGCCCTCGAGGAGCGGCGTGACCGTGGTCTGGCCCGGGCCGAATGTGGGCAACTGGCCCGGGCCATTGCCGACCTCGATGCGTACTTGCGGCTGCGCCCGGAGGCCGATGACCGCTTCGCCGTGGTCGAACAGCTCGCCCACTTGCGCCGGGACCTGCCGCCGCGCCTGTATTGAAGCTGGCGCCCGCAATGCGCGCACACATGGCCGTGGCTGCGCAGCGGTCTTGACACGATGAAACAGATCCCCTTGCCCATTGCCGCCGACGCGGTGCACAGCTTCGACTCGTTCTTGCCCGGCGACAACGCGATGGCGCTGCAGCAGCTGCGTGACGTCGGGCCTGGCTCGGCGCCCCTCTATCTGTGGGGGCCGCAGGGTTGTGGCAAGACGCACCTGCTCAAAGCCATGGCCCTCGAAAGGCGGGGTCTGGGCGGCACCCTGGGCTGGTTCGCGCCTTCGGACATCACCCCCTGGGCGTTCGATGAGGCCTGGAGCCTGCTGGTGCTTGACGACTGTGAGGGGCTGAGCGCGGTGCAGCAGCAAGCCGCGTTTGCTCTGTTTGTCGAGGCCACCACGCACGGCGTTCCCGTGGCCGCAGCTGGCCGCGTCCCGCCCGTCGACCTGCCGTTGCGCGATGACCTGCGCTCTCGCCTGGGCTGGGGCCATGTTCTGGCGCTGCAGCCGCTGTCCGAGGCGCAGTCGCGCGGCGCGCTCAGGCGTGAGGCGGATCGTCGGGGCTTGTTCTTGTCTGACGAGGTGATCGACCACTTGCTGCATCGCTATGCGCGCGACTTGAAACACCTGATGGATCAGCTTGATCGGCTCGACGAATTTGCGCTGATCCACAAGCGCGCGATCACGGTGCCCTTGCTGCGGCAGATGCTGACGGAAACACATGACAACAGCCCGACCGGGGAATCACCTTGAACCTGTGCCTTTTCGACCTTGACGACACCTTGCTGCCGATCGACTCGGACCACGCCTGGGGTGAATTCGTGATTTCGCTGGGCTGGGTCGATGAGTCGAGCTTTCGTCTCGACAACGATCGTTTCTTTGCCCAATACAAGGCGGGACAGCTTGATGTGCACGGCTACATCGAGTTCGCCACCCGAGCGCTGCGCGAACGCAGCCGCGAGGAGCTCGAAGCAACCCACCGCCTGTTCATGCAGCAGGTGATCGAGCCGCAACTGCACGCCAGTGCGCGCGCGCTGGTGCGTCGGCACTTGGCGGACGGTGATCGCGTGGCGCTGGTGACCGCCACCAATGAGTTCATCACGGCGCCGATCGCGGCGGCCTTCGGCATCGAGCACTTGATCGCCATGCGGCTCGAGCGCGACGCGCGCGGTAGCATCACAGGGCGTATCCAGGGCATTCCCAGTTACCGCGAGGGCAAGGTCCGGCGGGTCGAGGAGTGGCTGGCTGCACAAGGTGCGTCGTGGGGTGACTTCGGGCGGGTCACCGTCTACAGCGATTCGCTCAATGACCTGCCCCTGCTCGAAAAGGCCACAGATCCCGTGGCGACCAACCCATCTCCCGCGCTGTCAGCGCTCGCCGACCGACGGGGATGGCGTACTTTGAACCTGTTCACATGATCAAGAAGTTTCTCGACAAGCTGATGGGCAAGCCGGCGAAGACGACGGCCGCGAAGGCGTCTCACGGCAAGCGCGTCGAGGTGGCGAAAGCCGATCACCAGATCGACGCCACGCTGGTCGATCACCGCGCCGTCAAGGTGGTGCAAACGCTGGTTGATGCCGGGCACGAGGCCTACATCGTTGGCGGCGCCGTGCGCGACTTGCTGCTCGGGCTGCGGCCGAAGGACTTCGATGTGGCCACCAACGCCACCCCCGAGCAGGTCAAGTCCTTGTTCAGGCGTGCGTTCATCATCGGACGCCGATTTCGCATCGTTCACGTGGTGTTCGGTCGCGGTCGGCAGGATCTCGGGCTGAGTGAAGTCATCGAGGTCTCGACCTTTCGTGCCCTGATGGACGCTGCCGTCGCTGACCAGGTGGCCGGTAACGAAAAGACGTCCAAAGGCGAGATGGCCGGCAAGAGCCACGTGATCGACGCCGAAGGCCGCGTGCTGCGCGACAACGTGTGGGGCCCGCAGATCGAGGACGCTGCCAGGCGCGACTTCACCGTCAACGCGATGTACTACGACCCGGTGCGCGAGATCGTGGTCGACTATCACGGCGGCATCAAGGACGCCAAGAAGAAGTTGCTGCGCATGATCGGCGACCCCGAGACGCGCTACCGCGAAGACCCGGTTCGCATCGTGCGTGCGGTGCGCTTCGCCGCCAAGCTGGGGTTCGAGATCGAGCCGAAGACGCGCTCGCCCATCCAGGCGATGTCGGCGCTGCTCGAAAACGTGCCGCAGTCGCGCCTTTTCGATGAAATGATCAAGCTGCTGCAGACAGGCCATTCGCTGGCCAGCCTGGACGAACTGCGCAAGCAGGGCTTGCACCGTGGCACGTTCCCGGTGCTGGACACGCTGCTTGACGAAAGTCGTGGCAGCGCCGCCCACCGCGAGTTCGTGCGGCTCGCACTGGCCGACACCGACCGGCGCGTGTCAGAAGGCAAGCCGGTGGCGCCGAGCTTCATGCTGGCTTGCATGCTGTGGCATGAAGTGCAGTCGCGCTGGGATCAACTGAAGGCCGCAGGCGAACCTGCCTTTGCCGCGCTGCAGCAGGCCGTCGAAGCGGTGTTCGATGCGCGCATCGGCGACATCTCCGGGCGCGGCAAGCTGGCGGGCGACATGCGAGAGATCTGGCTGATGCAGCCGCGGTTCGAGCGTCGGGTGGGCAACGCGCCGTTCACGCTGGCCGAGCAGCCTCGTTTTCGAGCGGGGTTCGACTTTCTGCGCTTGCGCGCCGAAGCGGGCGAAGTGGCTGCCGATCTGGCACGCTGGTGGGAAGAGTTTTCGCTGGCCGATGAGGAAGAGCGACGTCGCTTGATGGACGTGGCGCGTGAGCAGGATGTCGCGCGCCGTCACAGCGTGCCAGCTGGCGAATCGCTGGCCACGACGCCTTCTGATCCAGCCAAGACGCGCCGCCGCCGCAGACGCAAGCCGGCGGGCGAGGGCGCCGGCCCCGGCGCGGGAGCCTCCGAGGCTTCGTGACCGAGTCGATCGTCTACCTCGGGCTGGGTGCCAACGTGGGCGATGCGCGCGCCACCATCGCCGCCGCCTTCGCCGACTTGCAGCAATTGCCCGGCACACACGGCCACCGCTGCTCCGCGCTGTTTCTCAGCGACCCCGTGGATGCGGACGGCCCCGGCTACACCAACGCCGTTGCGTGCTTTGAAACCGCGATGTCGCCGCATTCGGTGCTTGCTGCCATCCAGCGCATAGAAGGTCGTCACGGGCGCGAGCGCTCGTACCGCAATGCCCCGCGCACTCTCGATCTTGATCTGCTGCTGCATGGTCAGGTGTCGCTGAGCACGCCCGAATTGACCGTTCCGCACCCCCGACTGCACCTGCGAGCTTTCGTGCTCGTGCCGCTGTTTTCGCTGGAGCCGGATCTGGTCGTGCCGGGTCTTGGCGCTATCCGTTCACTGTTGCCGGCGGTGTCGGCCCAGGTGATCGAGCGGTTGTACTGACCGCGGTGTCGGCCTCGTACTCGAAGTAGCGCTGGGCCATGTAGGCGATCGTGGCGATCAACACGCCAGCGCCGACCAGCAGGGCCAGCATGACGCCAAGCACGGCGCTCCAGCCCCCCTCGGACGAAGCTGCCCCGCCATTGAAGCGAGCATTCCATTTCTCGTCAGAGGTGAGGCCGTAAACGATGGCCGCAAGCATGGCCGCCGAGATGGTGAAACCCAGCCAGGGAATCAGGATCCAGGCGAGTTGATCGTCTTGTCCCAGCGATCGCACGCGCATCACGCCCAACAGGCCGATGAAGGTGGGCAGGGGGTGCAGCCAGCCGGGGAGATCACGAAGGCCGTGCAGGTAAAAGCGGTGCAAGCCCAGGCTGCCGCCGAGGATGGCGATCCAGGTGGCCCAGGTTTTCGAGCGCCTGTGCGTCGTGTGTGGTTCGGTCGTGCTCATCAACGAGGGCTCCGTGAGGTGACGTGCGAGGGAGGCATCGAGCCGGGAGTGAAGGAGCTTTTGATGAGAGTTGTTGTCACGGTGCTGCGCGATGTCGGAGGGCCAGTTTACAATCGAGGGTTCTTGTGACGGCTGTCCCCCGTTTGCCATCCGTGTTTTGCGTGGCGTGGGTTTCGGCGTATCTACGGCACTGAGTTGGTGGCGGTCCTCATGACCGTCCGTTTTTCTGTTCTGCTCGACCGGAGTGTCTCCCGGATGCGGCGGGCAACCCATCATTCAAGGAAACATCGTGGTTGTGATTCGACTTGCTCGTGGCGGCGCCAAGAAGCGCCCTTTTTTCAACATCGTCGTGGCTGACGCCCGTGTTCGCCGCGATGGCCGGTTCATCGAGCGCGTCGGTTTTTACAACCCGGTCGCTTCGGGTGCCGAGCAGCCGCTGCGCGTGGCGTTCGATCGTGTCGAGTACTGGACGGGCAATGGCGCCCAGATGTCTCCCACGGTGGCTCGGCTTCTCGGTCAGGCCAAAGCCACCGCGGTCTGAGCCTTTCCATGCATGACGCCGGCCAGGAGGCGCTGGCTTGGCCCGATGACGCCATCGAGGTCGGCTGCATCACCGATGCCTGGGGCGTCAAGGGCTGGTTCAAGGTCAAGCCGTTCTCCTCGGACCCTCAGGCGCTGTTTTCTTCGCGGCGCTGGTTCGTGAGGGCGCCCGAGTCCGTGGGGCCTGGTGCCAGCGTCAAGCTTTCCGGCTTGCCCCCACTGCTCAAGATCGTGGCCGTGAAAAACCACGGGGATGGCGTCGTGGCCCAGGCGCAGGATGTGTCCGATCGCGCTGGGTCTGAGGCTCTGCGCGGAGCGCGCCTGTTCATCTCTCGCGGCAGTTTTCCCACCGCAGGGCCGGACGAGTACTACTGGATTGATCTGCTCGGGTTGGCTGTGTTCAACCGCGAGGGCGAACACCTCGGCGAGGTCGTTGGCCTGATCGATACCGGTCCGCACAGCGTGATTCGCGTGGCGCCGACTGGCGTCACTGCCGAGGCTGACGAGCGCCTGATCCCCTTCGTGGCGGCGTTTGTTGACTCGGTGAGCCTGCCGCAGCGGCGCATCGACGTCGACTGGGGCCTCGATTACTGATGGCCTCAAGGGTTCAGCCCATGCGGTTTGACGTCATCACCCTTTTCCCCGAGCTCTTCGCGCCTCACCTGACCCACGGCATCACCCGCCGGGCCTTTGAGTCGGCGCAAGTTGACGTGCGCTTGTGGCCGCTGCGTGATTTTGCGGATGGCCATTACCGCCGCGTCGACGACCGTCCCTATGGCGGCGGGCCCGGGATGGTTCTGCTCGCCGAGCCACTCGAGCGCGCGCTCGCGGCGGTTCGTGCGGGTCGCGAGGGCGACCCTGCTGGCGGTGCGCCGGTGGTTCACTTCACGCCGACAGGGCGTCGGATCGATCAGCAGGTGGTCACTGAATTCGCCATCGGGGCGGGCGCCGTGCTGCTTTGCGGGCGATACGAGGGCATCGATCAACGATTTCTCGATCGTCACGTCGACGTCGAGCTGAGCCTTGGCGACTTCGTTCTGTCTGGCGGTGAGTTGCCGGCGCTGGCCTTGCTGGACGCCGTCGCGCGGCTGCAAGACGGCGTGCTCGGCGATGCACAGTCGCATCAGCAGGACAGTTTTTCAGATGGGTTGCTTGAAGGACCGCACTACAGCCGGCCTGAATTGCTGGCCACCGACGACGGCAGCCTGCCGATCCCACCCGTGCTGTTGTCGGGAAACCATGCGCGCATTGCGCGCTGGCGTCGGGAGCAGTCTTTGGCGCTGACGGCACGGCGACGCCCTGATCTGATCGCTGCAGCCCGCGATGCGGGCCGATTGAGTGCGCAAGATGAAGTTTTTTTGGGTGCGCTGCGGTTACACTAGCGGGCTTTTCGATCCTCTGCCGCGTCCGGATCAGCGCGCTTCTCATGGAAGCGCCTCCAACCGGAATCCCAATACTGCCAACACACGCGGGCAAGATCGCACGGAGAAACCATGAACCTGATCCAAACCCTCGAGCAAGAGGAAATTACCCGTCTGAACAAGACGATTCCCGTTTTTGCACCTGGCGACACCGTCATCGTCAACGTCAACGTGGTTGAAGGCACGCGCAAGCGCGTTCAGGCCTACGAGGGCGTGGTGATTGCCAAGCGCAACCGTGGTCTCAACTCGAGTTTCATCGCACGCAAGATCTCCAGCGGTGAAGGTGTCGAGCGCACGTTTCAGCTGTACAGCCCGCTGATCGCTTCGATCGAAGTCAAGCGCCGTGGTGATGTGCGCCGCGCCAAGCTGTACTACCTGCGCGAGCGCTCGGGCAAGTCGGCTCGCATCAAGGAAAAGCTGGGCTGATCCCGAGGGTCTGGCGGTTTCGCCTGACTTCGAAAGCCGCCTCACGAGGCGGCTTTTTCAATTCCCCGTCCCATGTCGCTCATCTTCGATCCGCAACGATTGCCGGTATTGGCTGTCGATGATCACCTGCCGGCCGTGCCGCTCGACAGGCTGTCGGCGCCAGCGTTGCGTGAGCGGTTTGCGAAGCCTCTGGCCTGGACGCCGGAGCTGATTGCCGAGCGCCCCTTGGGCCGGCGGGCGCCGGTCCATGCCTCGGTGCTGGTGCCGCTGCTCGAGCGCGAGGGCGGCTTGACCGTGCTGCTGACGCGACGCGCCGAGCACTTGAGCGATCACCCCGGGCAGATCAGCTTCCCCGGTGGACGTGCCGAGGCTCAGGATCTGTCACCCGCCGAGACCGCGCTGCGCGAGGCTGAAGAAGAGATCGGTCTGGCGCCGCACTGCGTCCAGTTGCTGGGATCGCTGCCAACCTACACCACGGTCACCAGCTTCATCGTGACTCCTGTGGTCGGGCTCGTCCGACCCGACTTCACGCTGCGCCTGGACCCATCCGAAGTGTCGGAAGTGTTCGAGGTGCCGCTCGCCTTTCTGATGTCTCCGGCGCACCACCGGCGGCACGCGGTGGGCGAGGGCGAAGAGGCGCGAGAGTTCTTCTCGATGCCGTGGGCATCGCCGCAGGCGAACGGCTCGTCGCGCCACCACTTCATCTGGGGCGCCACGGCGGCGATGTTGCGCAACTTCTACCGGTTCCTGTCTGCCTGAGCCAGCAGGGCTGGCCGGTATCATCAAAAACGATGAATCTCTTTTCGGTCCTCTTGGCACTGTTGCTCGAGCAACTGAAGCCGCTGCAGCGCGGAACGGCGGTTCATGCGGCGTTGACGTCGTGGCTGCGCTGGGCGGCGCACACGTTTGACGCGGGTCGGGAACGCCACGCCTGGGTCGTCTGGCTCATCACCGTCGTGTTGCCTGCGGTGCTGGTGTGGCTGGTCTATGCCGGGGTGGCGCATTACAGCTTGCTGTTGGGTCTGGCCTGGAACGTGTCCGTGCTCTACCTCACGTTGGGGTTCCGGCAGTTCAGCCACTATTTCACCGACATCCGTGACGCGCTCGACCGTGACGACGAGTTCACCGCGCGCAGCCTCCTCACGGAGTGGCGACACCTCGATGTGAGCGAACTGCCACGCACCGAGCTGATGCGCCATGTGATCGAGCACTCGTTGCTGGCCGCTCACCGCCATGTGTTCGGCGTGCTTTTCTGGTTCGTGGTTCTGTCGTCGCTCGGGCTGGGACCGGCTGGTGCCATCCTTTACCGCACGGCCGAGTTCGCCAGCCGCTACTGGGCCTATCGCAGCGAGACGGTGGGCGAGCCGACCAACGAGCGGCTGCTCGGGCTGTCGCAAAGGCTGTTTGGGATGATGGATCACTTCCCTGCGCGGCTGACTGCGTTCGGCTTCGCGGTGGTCGGCAATTTCGAGGAAGCCATCAACTGCTGGCGCCGCGATGCCGAGCTTTGGCGCCATCCCAACGAAGGCGTCATCCTGGCCGCCGCAGCGGGTGCTGTGGGGGTGCAGTTGGGCGGCCGTGCGGCGCCTGGGGTGACGCCGGATCGATCCAAGACCTTCACGCGCGGCGCCGGTGTCGATGACCTGGCGGCTGACGGGTCAACGCCTGGCGCACCGGCCGTGTCGGGTCACCTGCAAAGCGTCGTGGGGCTGGTCTGGCGTTCGGTGGTGCTGTGGATGCTGTTGCTGGCCTTGCTCACACTGGCCAATCTGATCGGTTGATCGGGCCTGTCACTCGGTCTGGATCGCGCTTCACCCTACCAGCGCGTGCCTTCGAGTTCCTGGCGAATTTCGCCGTAGATCCGGTACCGCGATTCGCTGATCTCGCCCCGCGCCAACGCCTCACGCACACCACAGTTGGGTTCCTGGCGGTGGGTGCAGTTGTAGAAGCGGCACTGCGTGGCCGCTCCGCGCAGATCCGGCATCAGCCCTGGCAGGTTTTGCGCATCGATCTGCTTGAGTCCGAACTCCTGGAATCCGGGTGAATCGATGAGCCCCGTGCGCCGTTCTGCGTCCAGCCAATACCACTGTGTCGAGGTGGTCGTGTGGCGGCCTGAATTCAGCGCCTGAGACACCTCGCCGACCTGGGCGCGCGCATCGGGAGCCAGCAGGTTGATGAGCGTGCTCTTGCCGGTGCCGCTGGGCCCCAGCACGAGCGAGGCGCGCTGGTCCATCAGCGGAGCGAGCACCGCCCGCGAGGCCTCAGGCTGCGTCTTGAGGGCGACTTCCAGCACGCGGTAGCCCATGTCCAGGTAGGGCTGCAAGCGCGCCCGTGCGGCCACGATCTGCGGCAGATCGGTCTTGTTGAGCAGGATGCTCACCTCGATGCCGGCGCTCTCGGCGGCGATCAGCGCGCGGGCCAGCTGCGATTCACTGAACACCGGCTCGCTGGCCACCATCACCAGCACCTGGTCCAGATTGGCAGCGAATGCCTTGGTCTTCCATTCGTCTTGCCGGAACAGCAGGTTGCGTCGCGGCTCCAGCGCTTCGATCACGCCCTCGTCACCGGTGGCCTGCCAACGCACCCGGTCGCCGACCACGCACAGGCTTTTCTTGCCCCGGGGATGGCAGGTGATGCGCTCGCCATCGTCGGATTCGACGATGTAATGGCGGCCGAAGCCTGAGACGACCAGCCCGGTGTGCGTCGCGGTATCGCCGCTGCCAGCCTTGCTCAAAACCGGGATCCGCTCATGCCTGCGCGGCCAGCGAGGGCATCGCCGCCAGCCGCTCGGCCGCCGGCGGGTGCGAATAGTAAAAGCGCGCGTACAACGGATCAGGCGTCAGCGTCGATGCGTTGTCTTCGTAGAGCTTGAGCAACGCCGACGCCAGATCGCGCCCGTCGGCATGGGCGCAGGCGTAGGCGTCGGCTTCGAATTCATGCCGGCGCGACAGCCCCGCAAACAGCGGCGACACGAAGAATCCGAACACCGGCACGATCAGCATGAACAGCAGCAGCGACAGCGCGTCGTTGGGCGTTGCCATCGCGGGCTGCACGCCGAAGGCGCCGTAAAACCACGTCTGCCCCGACAGCCACCCGAGCACGGCAAACGCCGCCAGGCTGATGGCGAACATCGACACCACACGCTTGGCGATGTGCTTGTGCTTGAAGTGGCCGAGTTCGTGCGCCAGAACCGCTTCGACTTCACCCGGTGACAGCTTGGCCAGCAGCGTGTCGAAGAACACCACCCGTTTGGCCGAACCGAAGCCGGTGAAGTACGCATTGGCGTGGGCTGATCGCTTGCTGCCGTCCATCACGAAGATGCCCTTGGCGGTGAAGCCGCATTGGGCCATCAACGCTTGCACGCGGGCTTCGACGGCGGCATCGGCCAGCGGCTTGAAGGTGTTGAACAGCGGCGCAATCAGCGTGGGGTACACGACCATCGCCAACAGGTTGAACGCCATCCAGGCTGCCCACGTCCACAGCCACCACAACTCACCCGTGCTGGCCATGATCCACAGCATGCCGGCTGCCAGCGGCAGGCCGATCAGCGCGCCGAGCAGCAAGCCCTTGGCGGCGTCGGCGAGGTACAGCTTCCAGGTCATGCGGTTGAAGCCGAAGGCCTGCTCGATGCGAAACGTGCCGTACAGATCGAACGGCATCTCGAGCAGCGAGCCGATCAGCACGAAGGCCGACAGCAGCGCCAATTGGTAGGCCATGCCGCCGAAGCGCGGGCGCACGGTGTCGAGCAGCGCGTCATTGAGCAAGCCGAGCCCGCCCAGCAATGTCCAGCCCACCAGCACCGCTGCGCTGAAGGCCATCGTCAACAAGCCGAAGCTGCCCTTGGTCAGGGTGTAGCGGGCAGCCTTGCGATGGGACTCCAGTGACACCGTGTTGGCAAAGGCTGCCGGCACGGCATCGCTGTGGCGGGCCACGTGTCGGATCTGCCGGCTGGCCAGCCAGAACCTCGCGATCAGGGAGATGAGCAGCGCGCCCGTGAACACAAGGGCGAGCATCAAGGCGGGGCTGAAAGTGGGGTCAGTTTGCGGCATGACTGCGCAGTGTAGGGCGGCGAGAATCAGGACAAGGAGCTTCAGACATGACCACGACATTGACCAAGAGCGAAAACAACCTGATCTGGATCGATCTCGAGATGACCGGGCTGTACCCGGCCACCGACCGCATCATTGAAATCGCAGTGATCGTGACCGACCCGCAGCTCAACGTGCGCATCGAAGGGCCCACGCTGGCAGTCCACCAAAGCAACGCCGCACTCGACGCGATGGACGCCTGGAACAAGGGCACGCATGGGCGCAGCGGCTTGATCGACCGGGTCAAGGCGTCCACCCTCGACGAGGCGCAGGCCGCAGCGCAAATCATCGCGTTTCTGAAAGAACACGTGCCGGCGGGCAAGTCGCCCATGTGTGGCAACAGCGTGTGTCAGGACCGCCGGTTCCTCGCCAACTACATGCCGGCGCTGGAGACGTTCTTCCACTATCGCAACCTCGATGTCAGCACGCTCAAGGAGCTGGCCAAGCGCTGGAAGCCGGGCATCATGGACGGCTTCAAGAAGGCTCAAGCGCACACCGCGATGGCTGACATTCGCGAGTCCATCGAAGAACTCGCCTACTACCGCGAGCACTTCCTGGCCCTGTGAGCGCGGACCGGCGGGGGGCGTGATCAGTAGTTGATCCCCATCGCCTCGCGCACTTCGCCCATCGTCTGGCGCGCCACGGTGCGCGCCCGTTCGGTGCCCACGTCGACGATCCACTGCACCTGTTTCGGGTTGGTGAGATAGGTTTCGGCGCGCTCGCGCCAGGGCTGCTGCTCGCGCAGGATCGCGTCGATCACCGGCTGTTTGCACTCGAGGCAGCCGATGCCAGCCGACTTGCAGCCCGCAGCGGCCCACTGCTTGGTCTCGGCGTCCGAGTAGACCTGGTGAAACTGCCACACCGGGCAACGGTCGGGGTCGCCCGCGTCGGTGCGGCGCACCCGTTGCGGATCGGTCGGCATGCGCTTGACCTTGCGCTCGACCTCGGCGGGCTCTTCGCGCATCGCGATGGCGTTGCCGTAACTCTTGCTCATCTTGGCGCCATCAAGACCCGGCAGCTTGCTCACTTCGGTCAGCAAGACAGCGGGTTCGTGCAGGATGGTCTTGCCGGTGCCGCGCAAAAAGGCGTCAAGCCGCTCGCGATCGGCTGCGCTCAGGGCGCCGCCTTCGGCGATCAGCGCGCGGGCCTGTTCGAGGGAGGCGTCGCTGCCGGTTTCCTGGAACGCCTTGCGCGCGGCACTGAAGGCCTTGCCGTCGGCCTTGCTCATCTTCTTGACGACCGCCTGCGCCAGCGCCTCCGAGTCGGCTTCGCGGCCATAGAGGTGATTGAAGCGCCGAGCCACCTCGCGGGTGATCTCCACGTGTGGCGCCTGGTCCTCGCCCACCGGCACGAACGCCGCCTTGTAGATCAGGATGTCCGCCGCCTGCAGCAAGGGGTAGCCGAGAAAGCCGTAGGTCGCGAGGTCGCGATCCTTGAGCTTTTCCATCTGGTCCTTGTAGGTCGGCATGCGTTCGAGCCAGGCCAGCGGCGTGCCCATCGCGAGCAGGGTGAACAGTTCGGCGTGTTCAGGAATGCGGCTCTGGATGAACAGCGTGGCCTTTTCCGGGTCGACGCCGGCAGCCAGCCAGTCGATCACCATGTCGTAGACGTTGCGCTCGATGACCTCGCGGTTCTCGTAGTGCGTCGTCAACGCATGCCAGTCGGCCACGAAATAGAAGCAGTCGAAATCGGCCTGCAGGCGCACCCAGTTTTTCAAGGCACCGTGGTAATGGCCAAGGTGCAGCGCACCCGTGGGTCGCATGCCGGACAAGACTCTTTGATTCATGGGCGCGCTCTGAGGTGAGGGTGGCGATTGTAGGTTTGGCCGCGATGGCGGGGCCGATACACTGCGGCGCGCCTGCGGCTTGTCGCGACTCCCACTTTCCATGAAAAACCTAGTCATCCTCATTTCAGGCCGCGGCTCCAACATGATGGCGATCGCCGAGGCTTGCGCCGCCGAGGGCTGGAACGCGCGCATCGCCGCCGTCATCAGCAACCAGCCCGACGCCACGGGGCTGGCCGGCGCGCAACGGCTGGGCATCGCCACGGCTGTCGTCGATCACCGTGCGCACGCACACCGGATGGCCTTTGACGCAGCGCTGGCCGAGGCCATTGATGCGTTCGCTCCGGATCTCGTGGTGCTGGCCGGCTTCATGCGCATCCTGAGCGCCGAGTTTGTGAACCGCTACGCCGCTCGCATGCTCAACATCCACCCCTCGCTGCTGCCGGCGTTCACCGGCTTGCACACCCACCGCCGGGCGATCGACGCCGGCTGCAAACTGGCCGGGACCACGGTTCATGTGGTCACGCCCGAGCTGGACCATGGCCCCATCGTGGCGCAGGCGGCGGTGCCCGTTCTGGAAGGCGATACCGAAGAAACCCTGGCGGCGCGCGTGACAGCGGCGGAACACATCTTGTACCCACGCGTGGTGCGCTGGTGGGTCGAAGGCGAGTTGGACCTCGCCGTGGCTGGCCGCATTGGCCATCGCGGCGGCGCGCCGCAGTGGCTGGTGTAGCGCGGGAGTCCCGCCTGCGCGAGGGCTGTCGCCGATAATCGACCGGATGCACCCCAACGCTCTTGTCGAACTCTCCACCGAACTCCTCCACCGAGTCCTGCAATTTGATTCCCCCGCCGACCGGGTGGTCTCGGACTTCTTCCGCCAGCACCGCACGCTGGGCATGCGCGAGCGTCACACGCTGGCTGAAACCACCTACACGGTGCTGCGGCAGCGGCTGCTCTACCAGCACTTGGCGCAGTCCGGCCGCGGCGAGATGGAGCGTCGCCTGGTGCTGCTGGGCTGGCAGGGCAACGCGGCCTTTCTGAGGGCGGCGCTGGTCGATGGCGAGGCGCAGTGGCTCGAGAAGGTCGAGTCTGTCGACCGCGCCGCCCTGCCCGAGCGGTTGCGGCACAACCTGCCCGAGTGGCTCGCGGAGCGTCTGAAGACCGAGGTGGCCGACGATTTCTGGCCGCTGGTCGAGTCGCTCAACAGCAACGCGCCGCTCGATCTGCGCGTCAACACCTTCAAGGCCAAGCGCGAGCAGGTGCTGACCGAGTTTGCGGCGGCCGGCATCGAGGTCACGCCCACGCCGTATTCCCCTTGGGGTTTGCGTGCGCAGGGCAAGCCCGCGCTGCACAAGCTCGATGTGTTCATGCGCGGTGATGTCGAGGTGCAAGACGAGGGCAGCCAGCTGCTCGCGCTGCTGATCGACGCCAAGCGCGGCGAGATGGTGGTTGACTTCTGTGCCGGGGCGGGTGGCAAGACGCTGGCTCTGGGGGCGTCGATGCGCAACACGGGGCGCCTGTACGCCTTCGACACCTCGGGCCATCGGCTCGCTGCGCTCAAGCCGCGGCTGGCGCGCAGCGGCTTGTCGAACGTGCACCCGGTGCAAATCGCCCACGAGCGAGATGACCGCATCAAGCGCCTGGCCGGCAAGATCGACCGGGTGCTGGTGGATGCGCCGTGCTCAGGCCTGGGCACCTTGCGGCGCAATCCCGACATGAAGTGGCGCCAGTCGCCCGAGGCGGTTGATGAGCTGCGCGTCAAGCAGACCGCCATCTTGAACAGCGCGGCCCGTCTGACCAAGCCCGGCGGCCGGCTGGTCTACGCCACCTGCAGCTTGCTGCGCGCGGAAAACGAAGACATCGCCGATGCCTTTTGCGCCGAGCACGCGCGCGACTTCAAGCGCATTCCTGCCGAGCAGGTGCTGGCCGATGCCCATGTCGCGCAGTCCGACTCGCTGGTGCAGGGCCCGAACCTGCGTCTGTGGCCACACCGGCACGGCACCGACGGGTTTTTTGCATCCGTCTGGCAGCGCATCTGAACGATTCGGCGCAGGCCGAGTCAACCTGACCGTGGGCGGTGCAATCGGCTGTTGAGAAGAAGCACCGCCACCTACAATCGATGGCTGAATTTGTCTCGGAAAACTGGGCACATGAACATATTGACGACGTTGGCGGATGGCCTATTGAACTGGTTGGCGCATGGGTTGCTGCACGCCACCTGGTGGCAAATCGTGATCTACACACTGGTGACGACGCACTTCACGATCGCCTCGGTCACCATCTTCTTGCACCGCTCGCAGGCGCACCGCTCGGTGGATCTGCACGCGATTCCTTCGCATTTCTTTCGTCTTTGGCTGTGGCTGGGTACCGGGCAGGTGACCAAGGAGTGGGTGGCGATTCACCGCAAGCACCACGCGAAATGCGAGACGGTCGATGACCCGCACAGCCCTCAGGTCTACGGCATCAAGAAGTTGCTGCTGGAAGGCGCTGAGCTGTATCGCGCCGAGTCCAAGAATCTGGAAACGCTGCAGAAATACGGTCACGGAACACCCGACGACTGGATGGAGCGTCACCTCTACGGCAACAACAACTGGCTGGGTGTCGGCCTGATGCTCGTCATCAACCTGGTCTTGTTTGGCGCGGCCGGCCTGTCGGTGTGGGCGGTTCAGATGGCCTGGATTCCGGTGACCGCAGCCGGCATCATCAACGGCCTGGGCCACTGGTGGGGGTATCGCAATTTCGAGGCGCCCGATGCGTCAACGAACATCTCTCCGTGGGGAATCATCATCGGTGGCGAGGAGTTGCACAACAACCACCACACCTACCCGACCTCGGCCAAACTGTCGATCAAGCCCTACGAGTTCGATCTCGGCTGGGCCTACATCCGCACACTGGAAATCTTCGGGCTGGCACACGTTCGCAAGACGGCGCCGGTGCTCAAGCTGGGGAACATCAAGCCGGTCGCCGACTCGAAGACCCTCGAAGTGCTGATTGCCCACCGCTACGAGGTCATGGCCAAGTACGCCAAGCACCTGCGCGAGGAGTGCCGCAGCGAACTGGCGCGACTCAAGGCCGAAGGCGCCGAGAACACCGCGCGCTGGAAGGACATGCACTTGGCGCAGCGCTGGCTGCACCGTGATGCGGACAAGATTCCCCTCGCGGTGAAAGAGCGCATGGCCTCGGTCTGCGATCAGCACGCCGTGCTGGCCAAACTGGTCACCATGCGCGAGGAGTTGCGCTCCATGTGGACGCGCACCAACGTGTCGGCTGACCAACTGGTGACGGACTTGCAGGCCTGGTGCCGCAAGGCCGAGGAAAGCGGCATCGCTGAACTGCAATCGTTCGCGATCCGTCTGCGCGCTTCACAAGCCTGAAGCCCGCTGCGCACCTGGCATCCCGGAGGGGTGTCAGGCAGCCAACAAAAAACCCGCTGGGCAGGCATGCCGAGCGGGTTTTTGTTGGAGCGGGCCGCCTTAGCGCAGCTTCGTTTCCTTGTACATCACGTGCTTGCGAGCCTTCGGATCGAACTTCATGATTTCGATCTTCTCGGGAGTCGTCTTCTTGTTCTTGTCGGTCGTGTAGAAATGACCTGTGCCGGCTGACGATTCCAGCTTGATTTTTTCGCGTCCACCTTTTGCCATGATGCGCTCCTAATCAGATTTCGCCGCGGGCACGAAGGTCAGCGACGACCTTCTCAATGCCCACCTTGTCGATCAAACGCAGTGCCGCATTGGAAATGCGCAGCCGCACCCAGCGGTTCTCGGTTTCGAGCCAGAACCTGCGGTACTGCAAGTTCGGCAGAAAACGCCGCTTGGTCTTGTTGTTGGCGTGGGAAACATTGTTCCCCGACATTGGGCGCTTGCCCGTGACTTGACAGACGCGTGCCATGACGCTGCTCCTGTAGATGTGTGTTTCAGATCGCTGAAGCAGCTTGCCAAAAGCAAACTTGCTTCGAGGCTCGCGCCGACGTGAACGCTGCGAACCCGCCGGGAGTCAGACCCCAGACGCAAGCACAGCGAAGCCCGCGAGTATAGCTGTCTTCGCTGTTGCCAGGTGAGGTCTTGTCAGGTTGATTGCTCGAGGAAGCGTTGCGCGTCCAGCGCCGCCATGCATCCGGTGCCGGCGCTCGTGATGGCCTGACGGTACACGTGGTCCTGCACATCGCCGGCCGCAAACACGCCCGGCACGCTGGTCATCGTGGCCATGCCGTTCAAGCCGCCCTGGGTGATGATGTAGCCGTCCTTCATCTCCAGCTGGCCGGCAAAGATCTGCGTGTTGGGCTGGTGGCCGATGGCGATGAAGCAGCCCTGCAAGGTCAGATCGGTGGTCGAGTTGTCCTGCGTGTTGCGGGTGCGCACGCCCGTCACGCCGGAGGCGTCGCCCAGCACTTCGTCCAGCGTGTTCCACAGGTGCAACTGCACATTGCCCGAGGCGGCCTTGTCCATCAGCTTGTCGATCAGGATCGGCTCTGCCTTGAACTTGTCGCGGCGATGGATCACGTGCACCTTGCTCGCGATGTTCGACAGGTAAAGCGCTTCCTCGACAGCGGTGTTGCCGCCGCCCACCACGCAGACCTCCTGGCCTCGGTAGAAGAAGCCATCGCAGGTGGCGCAGCCACTCACGCCGCGGCCCATGAAGGCTTCCTCACTGGGCAGGCCCAGGTACTTGGCCGAGGCGCCGGTGGCGATGATCAGCGCGTCGCAGGTGTAGCTGCCCGAGTCACCCTTGAGCGTGAATGGGCGGTGGGAAAAATCGACCTCGTTGATGTGATCGAAGACCATCTCGGTCTTGAAGCGCTCTGCGTGCTTTTGAAAGCGCTCCATCAGGACGGGTCCCATCACGCCATCGACATCCGCCGGCCAGTTGTCGACCTCGGTGGTGGTCATCAGCTGGCCACCTTGCGCCATGCCGGTGATCAATCGCGGGTTCAGGTTGGCGCGTGCCGCGTAGACGGCTGCCGTGTAGCCGGCCGGGCCGGAACCCAGGATCAAGACGCGCGAATGGATGGGTGTTGAGCTCATGGTGATGACGAATTGAGGAAGTTCGATCAGTTTGACATGGCGGGAAAGCCACATGGCGACATCGCACACAGGAGAGACAATCTCTCACCCTTTGGCCGTACCGAGATTTTCACGGTGCCTGCCGACGGCCTTATCGAAGGAGCTTTCCGATGGCGATGCTTTCGAACCTTGACCTCATCCGACGCGTGCCGCTGTTCTCGTTGCTCACCAACGATCAGGCGCAGGGCATTGCCGACAACGTGGTCAAGCGCCGTTATCGCCGGGGCGAAATTCTGGTCGAGCATGGCCGCAAGACGAACGCGCTCTACATTCTGCTGACGGGGCGCGCGCGCGTGCTCACCGCCGATTCGCGCGGTCGTGAGGTGATCCTCGCGGTGCTGCAGCCGGGTGACTACGTGGGCGAGATGAGCCTTATCGACAACGAGCCGCATTCGGCCACGGTGCGCGCCGAGATCCAGACCGACACGCTGATCCTCGGCCGCGCCGAATTCGCACGCTGCATTCCTGAAAACTCCAGCTTGTCGTACGCCATCATGCGCGGCCTCGTGCAGCGCTTGCGCGGCGCCGATCGGCAGATTGAATCCCTGGCGCTGCTCGATGTGTATGGCCGGGTCGCCCGGTCGCTGCTTGAAATGTCCGAGGTGGTCAACGACACCCGGGTCATTCGCAACAAGGTGTCGCGTCAGGATCTGGCCAAGGTGGTGGGCGCCTCGCGCGAGATGGTCAGCCGCGTCATGAAAGAGCTGGAAGAGCGCGGGATGATCGAGGCGCAGGAAAACGGCTCGGTGATCCTCAAGCAGCACCTCAACTGAGCCGGGGTGCGGCGTCCGGGCGCCAGGCTTCAGCCACAATGAGTCGATGACATTTCCGCTTGGCTCGCTTCGTCCCGCAGGGGCAGATTCGACCCTCCCCACACGCGACAGCAAGGCCGTCAGCTCGCGCCGCCGCCCCGCCGATGAGCCCGAGGCAGGCACCTCGCAGCGGCCGACCCACTGGCAGCGGCAGGCGCTGGTGCTGGCCGGTGGGGTGGTCTGGCTGCTGGTGCTGATCGCGCTGCTCACCCACAGCGCATCAGACGCGGCGTTCTCCACCTCGGGGTCTGGCGAGCCGGTGCGCAATCGGGCCGGTGTGCTGGGTGCCTGGCTGTCTGATCTGGCGCTGTTCTTGGTCGGGTTCTCGGTGTGGTGGGCGATGGCGATCGCCTTGCACCGCTGGCTGCGCGCTTTGGCGGAGTTGCTGCGCTCAGAAGACAGCACGGCCTCGGCCTCTCCCGCGGCGCCTGCGCCCAGACCGCTGTGGCCCGCCTGGACGGTCGGCGTGGGCCTGGCCCTGCTGCTGGCCGCGAGCTCGGCCCTGGAGTGGACCCGCCTGTACCGCTGGGAGTCGTTGTTGCCGGGCGGACATTCCGGTGGCGTGCTGGGCTACTTGCTGGGGCCCGCGAGCATGAACCTGCTGGGCTTTGCCGGCTCGGGCGTGCTGTGGATCGCACTGTTGCTCGCCGGGGTGTCGCTGGCCTTCCAGTTCTCGTGGCTGCACCTGGCCGATCTGATCGGCGAGCGGCTCGATGCCTGGCGCGACCGCCGCGCCGAGCGCATCGAAATCGCCGAGGATCTGCGCCTGGGCGAGCAAGCGCTGCGCGAGCGCGAGGACGTGGTCGAAGTCGAGCACCAACTCCACGAAGACCACGACCCCATCGTCATCGAAACACCGCTGGTCGATGTGCCCAAGAGCGAGCGCGTGGTCAAGGAGCGCCAGAAGCCCTTGTTCACCGAACTGGCCGACACCAAGCTGCCGCAGGTCGACCTGCTCGATGCCGCGCCCGGTCGCATGGAGTCGGTGTCGCCCGAGACCCTCGAGATGACCTCGCGGCTGATCGAAAAGAAGCTCAAGGATTTCGGCGTCGAGGTGCGCGTGGTGGCCGCCTCGCCGGGTCCGGTGATCACCCGCTACGAGATCGAGCCGGCCACCGGCGTGAAGGGCTCGCAGGTGCTCAACCTGGCCAAGGACCTGGCGCGCAGCCTGAGCCTGGTCAGCATCCGCGTGGTCGAGACCATCCCCGGCAAGACGACGATGGCGCTCGAGTTGCCCAACGCGCGCCGCCAGACCATCCACCTGTCGGAGATCCTCGGCTCGCAGGTCTACAACAGCGCCGCCTCGCTGCTCACCATGGGCCTGGGCAAGGACATCATCGGCGCGCCGGTGGTGGCCGATCTGGCCAAGATGCCGCACTGCCTGGTCGCCGGCACCACCGGTTCGGGCAAGTCGGTGGGCATCAACGCGATGATCCTCAGCCTGCTCTACAAGGCCGAAGCGCGCGACGTGCGGTTGATCCTGATCGACCCCAAGATGCTCGAGATGAGCGTCTACGAAGGCATCCCGCACCTGCTGTGTCCGGTGGTCACCGACATGAAGCAAGCCGCCAGCGCGCTCAACTGGGGCGTGGGCGAGATGGAGCGCCGCTACAAGCTGATGAGCAAGCTCGGGGTGCGCAACCTCATGGGCTACAACAAGAAGATCGACGAGGCCACCGAGCGCGGCGAACTGCTCGGCAACCCGTTCAGCCTGACGCCTGAAGCGCCCGAGCCGCTCGAGCGGCTGCCCCACGTGGTCATCGTCATCGATGAGTTGGCCGACCTGATGATGGTGGTGGGCAAGAAGATCGAGGAGCTGATCGCGCGGCTGGCGCAAAAGGCGCGCGCCGCCGGCATTCACCTGATCCTCGCCACGCAGCGCCCGAGCGTCGACGTGATCACCGGCCTGATCAAGGCCAACATCCCCACGCGCCTGAGCTTCCAGGTCAGCAGCAAGATCGACAGCCGAACCATCCTCGACCAGATGGGCGCCGAAGCGTTGCTGGGCATGGGCGACATGCTCTACATGCCGTCGGGCACCGGCTTGCCGATCCGCGTGCACGGCGCGTTCGTCAGTGACGACGAAGTGCACCGCGTGGTGGCGTATCTCAAGACGCAAGGCGAGCCCAACTACATCGAAGGCATCCTCGAAGGCGGCACCATCGATGGCGAGTCGGGCGACATCGCGCTCAACGATGGCGGCGGCCCCGGCAACGAGAGCGACCCGATGTACGACCAGGCCGTGGGCATCGTGCTGCAGCATCGACGTGCGTCGATCTCGCTGGTGCAGCGGCACTTGCGCATCGGCTACAACCGCGCCGCGCGGCTGCTCGAGCAGATGGAAAAGTCGGGCCTGGTGTCGGCCATGGGCAACAACGGCAACCGCGAAATCATCGTTCCGGCACGCAGCGAATGAGGCGGTTCGTTGGCTTGCTGATCGCGCTGGTGCTGGGCCTGCCAGCGCTCGCCCATGCCGATGCGCTCGACACGCTCAAGGCCTTCGTGCGCGACGTCAAGACCGGCCGCGCCGCCTTCACGCAAACCGTCACGTCGCCCGACGGCGTCAAGAAGAAGACCTCCACCGGGCGTTTCGAGTTCGCCCGCCCGGATCGCTTCCGCTTCGACTACCTCAAGCCGTTCGAGCAGCTGATCGTGTGCGACGGCCAAAGCGTGTGGATCTACGACGCCGATCTCAACCAGGCCAGCCGCCGCAACTACACCGAAGCGCTCGGCGCCACGCCCGCGGCCTTGCTCGCCGGTGCCGACCTCACGCGTGATTTCGATCTGGCCGCCTTGCCGTCGAAAGACGGCCTCGACTGGGCGCAGGCCACACCGAAGGCGCGCGACGGGGCGTTCCAGTCGATGCGCATCGGCTTTCGCGGCCGGCAGCTGATGGCCGTGGAAATCACCGACAGCTTTTCGCAGCGCTCGCTGCTGCAGTTCACGCAGTTCGCCGCCAACGTCGATCTCGCACCGCAAGGCTTCAAGTTCGTGGTGCCGTCTGGCGTCGAGGTGCTCGAGCAGTGAGCCCGCCGGCCGCCGCCGCGAGCGCGCAGCCGCTGGCCGAGCGGCTGCGCCCGCACACGCTCGACGAGGTCATCGGCCAGCAGCACCTGCTCGGGCCGCGCAAACCGCTGCGCTCGGCGTTCGATTCGGGCCGGCTGCATTCGATGATCCTGTGGGGCCCTCCCGGGGTGGGCAAGACCACGCTGGCGCGGCTGATGGCCAACGCCTTCGACGCACAGTTCATCGCCATGTCGGCGGTGCTCGGCGGCGTCAAGGACATCCGCGAGGCGGTCGAGCGCGCGCAGGTGATGCAGCCTTCGGGCCGGCGCACGGTGGTCTTCGTCGACGAGGTGCACCGCTTCAACAAGGCGCAGCAAGATGCCTTCTTGCCGCACGTGGAGTCGGGCCTGTTCACCTTCATCGGCGCGACCACCGAGAACCCGTCGTTCGAGGTCAATTCGGCGCTGCTGTCGCGCGCCACGGTGCACGTGCTCAAGAGCCTCGACGCGGCCGACCTGATCGAGCTGCTCGGGCGCGCGCAGACGCTGCTTGCCGCGCCGCCGTTGTCAGAGGCTGCGCGCGATCGCCTCGTGGCCTACGCCGACGGTGACGCGCGCCGGCTGCTCAACGCCTACGAGAACCTGGTCGAGATGGCCGCGCTGGCGGGCCTCGCCGAGATCGACGAGGCGCAGCTCGAAAAGTCGCTCGGCGAGCAGCTGCGCCGCTACGACAAGGGCGGCGAGCAGTTCTACGACACCATCTCGGCGCTGCACAAGGCGGTGCGTGGCAGCGACCCCGACGCCTCGCTGTACTGGTTCGTGCGCATGCTCGATGGCGGCGTCGATCCGCGCTACGCGGCGCGCCGGCTGGTGCGCATCGCCAGCGAAGACGTCGGCCTGGCCGATCCGCGCGCGCTGCGCCTGGCACTCGATGCGGCCGAAACCTACGAGCGGCTGGGTTCGCCCGAAGGCGAGCTGGCGCTGGCTCAGGCCGTGATCTACCTGGCGATGGCGCCCAAGTCGAATGCGGTCTACCGCGCCTACAAGGCGGCGCGCGCCTTCATCGAGCATGACGGCACCCGCGCCGTGCCGCTGCGCTTGCGCAACGCGCCCACGCGGCTGATGAAGGACCTCGACCACGGCAGCGGCTACCGCTATGCACACGACGAGGAAGGCGGCTTTGCCGCTGGCGAGCGCTACTGGCCCGACGACGTGGCCGGGCCGCGCTTTTACGAACCGGTGGCGCGCGGCCTCGAGATCCGCATCGGCGAAAAGCTCGAAGAACTGCGCCGGCTCGATGCGGCCGCGCGCAAGGCGCGCTGATGGACACCTTCATCCAGCAAGTCATCAACGGGCTGGTGCTGGGCAGCGTGTATGCGCTGGTGGCGCTGGGCTACACGATGGTCTACGGGATCATCAACCTCATCAATTTCGCCCACGGCGAGGTGCTGATGGTCGGTGCGATGGTCAGCTGGACGGTGGTCACCGCACTGGCCGACACCGGCTGGCCCGGCTGGGTGCTGCTGCTGGTCTCGCTGCTGGCGGCCATGGTGGTGTGCTCGGTGCTCAACTTCGCCATCGAGAAGCTGGCCTATCGGCCGCTGCGCAACGCGCCCCGCCTGGCGCCGCTGATCACCGCCATGGGCGTGAGCTTGCTGCTGCAAACGCTGGCCATGATCGTGTGGAAGCCCAACCCCAAGCCCTACCCCATCTTGCTGCCCAGCGAGCCCCATGCCATCGGTGGTGCGGTCATCAACACGACGCAGATCCTCATCGTGGTGATCACCGCGCTCACGCTGGCGGCGCTGACCTACCTGGTCAACCGCACCCGGCTCGGGCGCGCCATGCGCGCCACCGCCGAGAACCCGCAGGTGGCCGCGCTGATGGGCGTGCGCCCTGACACGGTGATCTCGGCCACCTTCGTGATCGGTGCGGCGCTGGCCGCGCTGGCCGGCGTGATGTACGCCGCCAACTACGGCTCGGTGCAGCACAGCATGGGCTTTCTCCCCGGCCTCAAGGCCTTCACGGCGGCGGTGCTCGGCGGCATCGGCAACCTGGGCGGCGCCATGCTGGGCGGGGTCTTGCTCGGGCTGATCGAGTCGCTGGGCGCGGGCTACATCGGTGACCTGACCGGCGGTTTTCTCGGCAGCCAGTATCAGGACGTGTTTGCCTTCGTGGTGCTGATCCTGGTGCTCACGCTGCGCCCGCAAGGCCTGCTCGGCGAGCGCGTGGCGGATCGCGCATGAAGCTGCAGCCCGGCTCGCTCGGTGGGCTGCTGCTGGCAGGCCTGGCGCTGCTGGTGCTGCCGCTGGTCGCGCAGCAGTTCGGCAACGCGTGGGTGCGCATCATCGACACCTCGCTGCTCTACGTGCTGCTGGCGCTGGGCCTGAACATCGTGGTGGGCCGCGCCGGGCTGCTCGATCTGGGCTACGTGGCCTTCTACGCCGTGGGCGCCTACCTCTTTGCGCTGCTGGCCAGCCCGCAGCTCACCGACAACTTCCCGGCCATCGCGGCGATGTTCCCCAACGGGCTGCACCTGTCGATCTGGGTGGCGCTGCCGCTGGGTGCGGCCGCGGCCGGGCTGACCGGTGTGCTGCTGGGCGCGCCCACGCTCAAGCTGCGCGGCGACTACCTGGCCATCGTGACGCTGGGCTTTGGCGAAATCATCCGGGTGTTCCTCAACAACCTGGAGCAGCCACTCAACCTCACCAACGGCCCGCGCGGCATCGGGCAGATCGACTCCATCCACCTGTTCGGCTGGGATCTGGGCAAGCGCTGGAATCTGCTGGGCCTCGACATTCCGGCGGTCACCAACCACTACTACCTGTTCCTCGCGGTGGTGCTGTTTGCCGTGCTGATGTGCCACCGGCTCGAGCGCAGCCGCATCGGCCGCGCCTGGATGGCCATCCGCGAAGACGAGGTCGCCGCACGCGCCATGGGCATCAACACGCGCAACCTCAAGCTGCTGGCGTTCGGTCTGGGGGCCACCTTGGGCGGTGCTGCGGGCGTGCTGTTCGCGGGCTTCCAGGGCTTCGTGTCGCCCGAGTCGTTCGCGCTGCAGGAGTCGGTGATGATCGTCGCGATGGTGGTGGTCGGCGGCATGGGCCACCTGCCCGGGGTGATCGTCGGTGCGGTGCTGCTGGCGGCCTTGCCCGAGGTGCTGCGCTACGTGGCCGGCCCGCTGCAAAACCTGACCGACGGCCGGCTCGATGCGTCCATCTTGCGTCAGCTGCTGATCGCGCTGGCCATGATCGGCGTCATGCTGGCCCGCCCGCGCGGGCTGTGGCCGGCGCCTGAGCACGGCCGCACCGCCGTCGACCCACGCGCTCGCTGAGCCGGGTCACGACATGGCTGAAACCGTCCTGAACGTGGTTGGCGCGAGCAAGCGCTTTGGCGGCGTGCAAGCGCTTGCCAATGTGGGCTTGCGCATCGAGCGCGGCATGGTCTACGGGCTCATCGGCCCCAACGGCGCGGGCAAGACCACCTTGTTCAACGTCATCACCGGGCTGTGCCCGCCGGATGCCGGGAGCTTCGAGCTGGCCGGGCGCGCCTACCGGCCCGAGGCGGTGCACGAGATCGCGCAAGCTGGCATCGCGCGCACCTTCCAGAACATCCGCTTGTTTGCCGAGATGAGCGCGCTCGAAAACGTGATGGTCGCGCGCCACGCCCGCACCCGCTCGGGCCTGCTCGGCGCGGTGTTGCGCACGCCAGGCTTTCGGCGCGAGGAAGCCGCCATCGCCCGGCGCGCCCACGAACTGCTCGACGAGGTGGGCATCGGCCACTACGCCGGCGCCAAGGCGCGCACGCTGAGCTACGGCGACCAGCGCCGGCTCGAGATCGCCCGCGCGCTGGCCACCGAGCCCACGCTGATCGCTCTCGACGAACCCGCCGCCGGCATGAACGCCACCGAAAAGCTCGTGCTGCGCGAGCTCATCGAGCGCATCCGCGGCCAGGGCCACACCATCTTGCTGATCGAGCACGACGTGCAGCTGGTGATGGGCCTGTGCGACCGCGTGAGCGTGCTCGATCACGGACAGCGCATCGCCGAAGGCACGCCCGCCGAGGTGCAGCGCCACGAGGCCGTGATCGAGGCCTATCTGGGTGCGGCGCACGTCGCCGTCTGACGCATCGACCCATGGCCACGCCCGTTGACGCTCCACTCGATCCTGCGCTCGCAGTCACCGCGCTCGAGGTGGCCTATGGCGGCATCCGTGCCGTCAAGGGCATCAGCTTCGAGGTGCATGCGGGCGAGCTGGTCAGCCTGATCGGCGCCAACGGCGCGGGCAAGACGACCACGCTGAAAGCCCTCACCGGCTTGCTGACCGCCGGCTCGGGCGACATCCGGCTTCACGGCGTGTCCATCCGGGGGCAGGGCGCGTGGAATCTGGCGCGTCAGGGCCTGGTGATGGTGCCGGAGGGCCGCGGCATCTTCGCGCGCATGACCATCACCGAAAACCTGCTCATGGGGGCGTTCACCCGCCGCGATGACGAGGTCGAGGCCGACATGGAGCGCGTGTTCGGACTGTTCCCGAGGCTCAAGGAGCGTTGTAGCCAACTCGGCGGCACGCTGTCGGGCGGCGAGCAGCAAATGCTCGCCATCGGCCGCGCGCTGATGGCCCGTCCGCAGGTGCTGCTGCTCGACGAGCCCTCGATGGGGCTGGCGCCGCTGATGGTCGACAAGATCTTCGAGGTGGTGGCCGACATCCACCGCCAGGGGGTGACGGTGCTGCTCGTCGAACAAAACGCCCGCCGCGCCTTGCAGCTTGCCAGCCGGGCCTACGTGATGGAGTCGGGCGAGATCACCCTGAGCGGTGTTGCCCGCGACCTGCTCGATGACCCGAAGGTGCGCGAGGCGTATCTCGGGGCCTGAAAAAACCGGCCACGCGGGCCGGTTGTTGACGAGGCCGCAGCGCTGGGGGCGCTGGTCGGCTGGGCGGAACGGTTCAGCCGATCACTCGGCCTGGGTGCCGCTGTGGCTGGTGCCTTGCGCACGCATCATGCGCGCCATGTCGATCTTGGCGTCGGCCATGTCGATGAACATGCACGCGCTGAGCTTGACGTAACGCGCTCCCACGGCGATCACCACGGCAGTGACCAGCGAGACCATCGCGTTGTGGCTGTCGTCCGGGCCGTGGTGGCTGGCGGTCATCAGCGCGCCCACCAGCACCACGAAGGCCACCAGGTACCCCAGGATCTCGAACAACGCCGCAAATCGCCGGATGTCAGGGTAGGCGCTGGCGGCTCTGAGTTCGGCGAGGAAGGGCTTGTTCATGACGGTCTCCTGTGTGGTTCTGGGGTGATCGGGGGCTTGAGTGACGCCACAAATTATCGAGGTGGCCCCGCCACCCGCAGACTCGGGTAATTACCCCGCCGGGCGGTCGCCCGACTGCGCCGCGCTGTAGAACGCGTCGGCAAAGAACTCGTCTTCGGGCAGGCCGGCTTGCTGCAGGAAGTCGCGCTGGGCGGCCTCGACCATCAACGGGTTGCCGCACGCATAGACCTGGTGGCCCGACAGGTCGGGCAGGTCTTGCAGCACCGCCTGATGGACGAGGCCGGTGCGACCGCTCCAGTCGTCCGAGGCCAACGGCGCGGACAGCACCGGCACGTAGGTCAGCTGCGGCATCTGCGCGGCGGCTTGCACGGCCCAGTCATGCAGGTACACATCGGCGCGGGCGCGGCAGCCCCAGTACAGCACCACCGGCCGGTCAGCGCGCTGGGTTTGCAGGTGCTCGATCAGCGCCTTGATGGGCGCGAAGCCGGTGCCCGAGGCCAGCAGCACGATGGGCTTGGGCGAGCCCTCGCGCAGGAAGAAGCTGCCGAA
>CAIVGK010000013.1 GCA_903905475.1 uncultured Burkholderiales bacterium
CACGGCGAGATCTTGCACACGCTGTGCGGCAAGCCCGCCGCGGTGGTCAACCGGCTGCGTGGGGGCAACCGCCTGGCGCCCGATGTCGACCACTGCGCGCAGCTGGGCGACGTGCTCGCGCGCATGCACCTGGCCGGGCGTGACTTCGACATGCACCAGCCCCACTTGCGCGGCCTGGCCTGGTGGACCGAGACGGTGCCGGTGGTGCAGCCCTACCTGAGTGAGCCGCAGCGCGCGCTGATCAGCTCCGAGCTGGCCTTTGCGCAGCAGGTGGCCGCGTCGCCCGCCTACGCCGGACTGCCGCGCGGGCCGATTCACGCGGACCTGTTTCGCGATAACGTGATGTTCGACGACGGGCCCGACGGCGACCGCCTGAGCGGGCTGTTCGATTTCTACTTCGCGGGCGTCGACACCTTCTTGTTCGACATCGCGGTGTGCCTCAACGACTGGTGCATCGATCTGGCCTCGGGCCGGCTCGAGGAAGACCGCGCCACGGCGCTGGTCGCGGCCTATCACGCGGTGCGCGCGCTGAGCCCCGACGAGCAGCGGCTGCTGCCGGCCATGCTGCGTGCCGGTGCCTTGCGTTTTTGGATCTCACGCCTGTGGGATTGGCATTTACCCCGCGATGCCTCCATGCTGACCCCGCACGACCCGACTCATTTCGAGCGTGTGCTGCGCCAGCGCGTTGAAAACCCCTGGCACCCGGCGCTCGCCGAATCGGCCGCCACTTTGCACCGTACCGAATGAAACTGCTCACCGTTCCAGCCAGCCGAGGCGTCTTGTGGGTGCGCAGCGGCTTTCGCGTCTTCTTCAGCAAGCCGCTGGGTTTCGCGGCGTTGTTTGCCTCGTTCGTCCTGGCCGCGCTGTTCTTGTTGCTGGTGCCCAGCATCGGCCCGCTGCTGGTGCTGATCGCGATGCCGCTGGTGTCGCAGGGTTTCATGATCGGCACACAGCACGCGCTGGCCGGGCGCATGCCGATGCCCGAGGTGTTCACCTTGCCGCTGCGCGGGCCGCGCTCGAGGGCGGTCGATATCCTGAAGGTCGGGCTCATCTACGGCGCGTGCAGCTTTCTCATCATGTGGATCAGCAGCGTGGTCGATGGCGGGCGTTTTGAAGTCCTGCAACAGGCCATGGCCGAAGAAACCCCCGATGCCGAGCGCATTTCCTTCTTGCTGCAAGACCCGATGCTGCTGAGCGGCATGCTGCTGCGCCTGGCGCTGGCGAGCTTGCTGTCGGTGCCGTTCTGGCACGCGCCGGCGCTCATCCACTGGAATGGCCAGAGCGTGGCGCAGTCGCTGTTTTCGAGCACCGTGGGTTGCTGGCGCAACAAGGGCGCCTTCGCGGTGTTCGGTGCCACCTGGATCATGGTGATCTTTGCGCTGGGTGTGCTGCTCAGCACCGTGTTCTCGCTGCTGCTGGACTCGCCGCACCTGGTGCCGATGGCCGCGCTGCCCGCCGGACTGATGTTCTCGACCGTGTTCTACGCGTCGCTGTATTTCACGTTTGTCGACTGCTTCGGCGACCCCGAGTCGACGCCCGAGCCCGCGCGGTGAGCGCTGCCGTGGCCGGCACCCGAAAGCTCACAACGAGCCGCTCGCGCATGCTGGCCGTGCTGGCCTGTGGCGCTGTGTGGCTGGGCGCACCGGCTCACGCGCTGGAGCCCGTGGTGCAGGGTCCGGAATCGGTGGCCGATTGGTACGCCGCCGGCAACCGGTTCATCGAGGCGACACAGCGGCTGCCTGACACCCGGCGGCCGGCCAGGAACGTCATCTTGTTCGTCGGTGACGGCATGGGGATTTCCACGCTCACAGCGGCGCGCATCCTCGAAGGCCAGCTCGCCGGCCGCCCCGGCGAGGAAAACCGCTTGTCGTTCGAGACGTTCCCGAACGTGGCGCTGTCCAAGACCTATTCGTGGGATCAGCAAACGCCCGATTCAGCGCCCACCATGACCGCCATGGCCACGGGCTACAAGGCGCGCGAGGGCATGCTGTCGGTCGATCACCTGACCGCACGCGGCGAGTGCAGTGCGGCCGTCACCCAGGCCCACGCGCTGAAGTCGATCCTCGAGTACGCGGCCGAATCGGGCCGCGCGACCGGCATCGTGACCACCGCGCGACTCACCCACGCCACGCCTGCGGCGCTGTACGCCCACATCGCGTTTCGCGACTGGGAGGCCGATGCGAACCTGCCCGACTCCAGCAACGGCGCCCCGTGCCGCGGCGCCGAGGGCGGCGTCAAGGACATCGCCCGGCAGCTGATCGAGGTGTCGCCCGCGGTGCGCCGCAGCCTGAAGGTGGCGCTGGGTGGCGGGCGCACTTACTTCCTGCCGACACTGAGCGGTGGCGCACCGGTCTTCGACCCCGAGTACCCCACGACGCGCGGGCGCCGTGCCGATGGCCGCGACCTGACCGCTGAATGGCTGGCCTCGCGCGGGCCCGCTGCGGCCTACGTCTGGAAGCAATCGCAACTGGCCGCCATCGACACCCAGCGCACGTCGCACCTGCTCGGCTTGTTCGAGCCCTCGCACATGCAGTACGAGGCCGACCGCTCGCGCGACGGCGCGGGCGAGCCCTCGCTCAGCGAGATGACGGCCAAGGCGCTGCAACTGCTGGGCAAAGACCGCAAGGGCTACTTCCTGCACGTGGAAGGCGGGCGCATCGACCACGGCCACCACGCCGGCAATGCCCAAAGTGCGCTGCTCGAGACTCTCGAGTTCGCCCGGGCCGTGCGCTACGCCATGGACCACACGGACGCCAAGGACACGCTGATCATCGTCACCGCCGACCACAGCCACACCTTCACCATCGCCGGCCAGCCCAGCCGCGGCAACCCCATCCTCGGGCTGGTGCGCGAGGTGCCGGCCACCGACGGCGCTGCGCTCGTGCCCGCGCAGGACGCCAACGGACTGCCCTACACCACCCTGGGCTATGCGAACGGGCCGGGCTACCGCGCGGGCGGCCGTCCCGACCTGACCCGCGTCGACACCACCGGCCTCGATTTCCTGCAGGAAGCCACCGTGCCGCTGGGCTCCGAAACCCACGGCGGCGAGGACGTCGCCATCTTCGCGCGCGGCCCCGGCTCCCACTGGGTTCGTGGCTCGATGGAGCAGAACTGGATCTTCCATGTCATGCGCCGTGCGCTGGGCTTGTGAGGCGTGGCGCACGGCGCTGACAGCGGCATGGCTGGCGGGCAGCGCCGCGCTCGCTCAAGCCGGGCCGGGCGCTGACGCCCCTAGCGTGGCGGCGCGCTACCGCGTCAGCGTGGACACCGGCTTGGCCGCGCCCGGCAGCCCGGGACGCGAGCAGGAATGGGTGTTCGTTCGCCAGCCCGACCGCGTGGCGGTGAACAAGGGCGACAGCGAGGAAATCTGGCAACGCCTGCCCCACGGCGGCGTCACGCTGCAGCGGGTGCTGCACCGGCAGCAGCGGGTCGTCGACTACAGCGCCGGCGAACTGGCCGCGCTGCACGTCGAGGTGGACTGGGCGGCGCTGTCGCGCTTCGCCAGCCCGGAACCCGCCGCCAGCGCTGAGTGGGACGACACACTGCAACTGCCCAGGCGCATCACGCAACGCCTGCGCGGCCACACGATGGTTCGCATCGAGCTGCTGGAGTGGTCGACCCAAGCACCCGCCAACTGGGTGCTGCCGGGCACCCGCAGCGCCGACTACCAGCACATCGACGCGGCCGACTTCGGTGACATGGCCTACGACCCGGCGGTCCGGGCGGCCGAAGCACTCGATGTGCAGGCCGGTTGGCGCCAGCACGGTCACAGGCACTGACGTGCCATCAGCCACCCCACACGCCGGAGCCCGCCCGCGATGAACACCACCCGACGACAGTTCCTGTCCCGCTGTTCGGCCAGCGCACCGGCATGGCTGCTGGCGGGCGTGACAACGCCGCAGGCGGCGGCGTTGGACGCCGTGCCCGCGCCGGCGGAGGCGCCGGATGCCAGCGCCCTGATCAAGACAGCTTCCCCGCGCGACGTGCCGCGCTTCGATCTGGGCATCGCCTCGGGCCAACCCACGGCCACCAGCATGGTGCTGTGGACGCGGCTGACCGGCGGCGATCTGCCCGAGCGGGTGGCAGTCAGCTGGGAGCTGGCCCACGACGAAGCCTTCAAGCGCATCGCCGCGCGTGGCACGCACACCGCCGAGGCCGCCTGGGCGCACAGCGTGCACGCCGAGCCGCGCGGGCTGGCGCCGGGCCGCTGGTACTGGTACCGCTTCACGGCGCTGGGCGACCGCAGCGCCACCGGGCGCACGCGCACCGCGCCGTCGGCCAGCGCCGCCTCGGGCGCGGCCGCGCCGCTGCGCTTTGCGATCGCCAGCTGCCAGCGCTTTGATGCGGGCCATTACGCCGCCTGGCGCGACATCGCCGAGCAGCCGCTCGATCTGGTGCTGTTTCTGGGCGATTACATCTACGAGACCGGCTCGCCCGCCCACGCGCTGCGCCGCCACGAAGGCGGCCACGTGAAGACGCTGGCCGAGTACCGCGAGCGCTACGCCACCTACAAGCGCGATGCGCTGCTGCAAGCGGCACACGCCAGCGCGCCGTGGCTGATGGTGTGGGACGACCACGAGGTCGACAACGACCACGCCGGCCTGCAAGGCCAGCACCTGCAGGGCGATTTCGCCGCCCAGCGCGCCGCGGCCTACCAGGCCTACTGGGAGCACCAGCCGTTTGCGATGTCGGCGCGCCCGCGGCTGGACGTACCCGGCGCGTCCATGCGCATCACCGGGCGGCTCGACTGGGGCACGCTGGCGCGCATCCACCTGCTCGACGACCGGCAGTACCGCGACCCGCAGCCGTGCCCACGGCCCGGCCAGGGCGGCTCGAACACCGTCGCCGCCCGGGATTGCCCGCAGCTGGGCGACCCCGCGCGCAGCCTGCTCGGCGCCGAGCAGGAGCGCTGGCTGGCGCAGGGCTGGAGCCTGGATCGGCCGTGGAACCTGCTCGCGCAGCAAACGCTGATGGCGCGCCACAGCTGGAGCGATCCGGCCGACGGCGGCACCTACTGGACCGACGGCTGGGACGGCTACCCCGCGGCGCGCGCGCGGCTGCTCGGCGTGGTCGAGCAGCGCCGCGTGCCCGGCGTGGTGGTGCTCGGCGGCGATGTGCACTCGAACGTGGTGGCCGATCTGAAGACCGACTTCGACCGCCCCGGCGCCCAGGTCGTGGCCACCGAGTTCTGCGGCACCTCGATCTCCAGCCGTGGGCTGCCGCAAGGCCGCATCGACGCGGCGCGGCCGTTCAACCCGCACATCCACCACAGCCGAGGCGACCAGCGCGGCAGCGTGTGCTTCACGCTCGATCGCAAGCAACTCCAGGCGAACCTGCGCGTGGTGGCCGACCCCGCCGATGCGCAAAGCGAGGTGGGCACCGCCGCCAGCTTCGTGGTCGATGCCCGGCGCGCAGGGGCGGTGCCGGCCTGACGCCGGCCACCGGGACGGCGCGTACTTTCGGCAACAGTGGCATTTGCGTTGATCTGGCACCGATCGAAACAGGGCATTTCGCCGTCACAATCTCGATCCCCCTGAGGGGTCGGCGGTATGGCGTGTGGTATTGGGCGAGCCTCGACGCGAGGCGGGTTTCGCCCAATCCCGTTTTGTCATTACCTTTGATTGGAGTCCCCATGAACCGTCCCATGATGGAAGGAGCACCGTTGAACGTGCCCGCCCACTTGAAACACAAACGCCTCGCCGCTTGGGTGGCCGAGGTCGCTGCGCTCACCGAAGCCGCCGACGTCCACTGGTGCGATGGCTCGCAAGCCGAGTACGACCGGCTGTGCGCCAAGCTGGTGGCCGCCGGCACGATGAAAAAGCTCAACCCCGAGCTGCGCCCCAACAGCTACCTGGCCATCAGCGACCCGAGCGATGTGGCGCGCGTCGAAGACCGCACCTACATCTGCAGCGAGCGCAAGGAAGACGCCGGCCCCACCAACAACTGGATGGCTCCGGCCGACATGCGCGTGCTGCTGCAAACCGGCGACAAGGCGCTGTTCCGTGGCGCCATGAAGGGCCGCACCCTGTACGTGGTGCCGTTCTCGATGGGCCCGCTGGGCTCGCACATCTCGCACATCGGCGTCGAGCTGTCTGACAGCCCCTACGTGGCCATCAGCATGCGCACCATGACCCGCATGGGCCGCGCCGCACTCGACGTGCTGGGCGAAGACGGCGACTTCGTGCCGTGCGTGCACACCGTGGCCGCACCGCTCGAAGCCGGCCAGAAGGACGTGTCGTGGCCTTGCAACAGCACCAAGTACATCGTTCACTACCCCGAGACGCACGAGATCTGGAGCTACGGCTCGGGCTACGGCGGCAACGCGCTGCTGGGCAAGAAGTGCTTTGCGCTGCGCATCGCCTCGACCATGGGCCGCGACCAGGGCTGGCTGGCCGAGCACATGCTGGTGCTGGGCGTGACCTCGCCGGCCGGCAAGAAGTACCACGTGGCCGGCGCCTTCCCGAGCGCGTGCGGCAAGACCAACTTCTCGATGCTCGTGCCACCGGCCGGCTACGACGGCTGGAAGGTCACCACCATCGGTGACGACATCGCCTGGATCAAGCCGGGCACCGATGGCCGCCTGTACGCCATCAACCCCGAGGCCGGCTACTTCGGCGTGGCACCGGGCACCAACTACAAGACGAATCCGAACTGCATGGATTCGCTCAAGTCCGATGTGGTGTTCACCAACGTGGCCCTCACCGACGACGGCGACGTGTGGTGGGAAGGCATGACCAGCACCCCGCCGGATCACCTGATCGACTGGCAGGGCAAGGACTGGACGCCGGCCATCGCCAAGGAAACCGGCGCCAAGGCCGCACACCCGAACGCACGCTTCACCGTGGCCGCCACCAACAACCCGGTGCTCGACCCCGAGTGGGACAACGCCGATGGCGTGGCGATCGATGCGTTCATCTTCGGCGGCCGCCGCTCGACGACGGTGCCGCTGGTCACGCAGGCGCGCACCTGGGTCGAAGGCGTCTACATGGCCGCCACCATGGGCAGCGAAACGACGGCTGCGGCCGCGGGCCAGCAAGGCATCGTGCGCCGCGACCCGTTCGCCATGCTGCCGTTTGCCGGCTACAACATGGCCGACTACTTCCAGCACTGGCTGAACGTGGGCGAAAAGATCGCCGCCACCGGCGCCAAGCTGCCGCAGATCTTCTGCGTCAACTGGTTCCGCAAGGGCGCCGATGGCAAGTTCGTCTGGCCGGGCTACGGCGAGAACATGCGCGCCATGGAATGGATGCTCGGCCGCATCGAAGGCACCGCCGGCGGCAAGGACAACGTGTTCGGCGTGAGTCCGCGCTTCGAAGACATGCGCTGGGAAGGCATGAACTTCACGAGCGAGCAGTTCGACAGCGTCATCGGCATCGACACCGCCGCCTGGAAGCACGAACTCACGCTGCACGCCGAGCTGTTCAAGCAGCTCGAGTACCACCTGCCCAGCGAATTGCCCGCCACCATGGCGCGCATCGAACAGCGCCTGGGTTCTTGACCCTGCGCCTGCGCGCGCGCCGCAGGCGTGCGCGCAGCATGAAGCCCTCGGCCGGTTCTCCGGGCGGGGGCTTTTTTTCGCCCCGACCTCTCCTGGCACGGCCCTCGCTAGCGTGTGGTGACCCCTCTTCAACCCAGACAAGGATTCCCATGGCCAACGTCCACTTCATCGGCGGCGAGAAAGGCGGGGTCGGCAAATCACTGGTGTCGCGCCTGCTGGCGCAGTACCTGATCGACCGCGAACTGCCGTTTCTGGGCTTCGACACCGACCGCTCGCACGGCGCGCTGCTGCGCTTTTATGCCGGCTATGCCTCGCCGGTGCTGGTCGACCGCTACGAAGCGCTCGATTCGATCATCGAGGCCGCCATCGCGCAGCCCGAGCGCCGCTTGCTGGTCGATCTGGCCGCGCAGACGCACGACCCGCTGGTCAAGTGGATGGACGAATCGGGCGTGCTCGAGATGGCGGGCGACTCCGGCTTTTCGATCACCTACTGGCACGTGATGGACTCGGGTCGCGACTCGGTCGATCTGCTCAAGAAGCTGCTCGACCGCTTTGGTGCGCGCCTGGGCTACGTGCTGGTGCGCAACCAGATGCGCGGCGACGACTTCAGCCTGCTCGAGCGTTCGGGCGAGCAAGACCGCGCCGAAGCGCTGGGCGCACGCACCGTGTCCATCAAGCACCTGAGCGACGCCATCATCCAGAAAATCGATGCCTCGAGCAGCAGCTTCTGGGCCGCCCAGCACGACACCGAGAAGTCACGCACCGGCCTGGGCCTGATGGACCGCCAGCGCCTGAAGATGTGGCTGCGCGATGCGAACCAGCAAATCGAGAAGGCCGGGGTCTGACGGCTCGCAGGACGGTCAGGCGCCCGCAGGCCAGCGAGGCACTCGGTGTCGTCCGTGTCCCCCGCCATGGGCCGACGGCCCCTGTCTCCTCCTTGACCTACCGACCCCGAGCGCCTCGCCGGTCTGCTTGAGCAGCGTTCGCGGCGCACAAGTCACGGCCGCGAGCAGTGGGGCAGGTCGCGGCGCGGGAGACACGAGCGGCCCTCACCCTGACCCTCTCCCACACGTGGGAGAGGGGACTTGAATGGCGCCCTCTGCCACAGGCGGGTGAGAGGACTTGAATGGCCCCCTCTCCCGCCTGGCGGGAGAGGGCAGGGGTGAGGGTCTTCGAGCCGCTCAAGAAATTTCCAGCCTCCCCGCACGACAGCTCAGGAACGGACTCGACCGCCCATCGCAGACATCAAGGAATCGGCGTCAGTTTCGCCACCGACAGCGCCAGCCACTTCATGCCGTGGCGGCCGAAGTTGACCTGGGCGCGCGCATCGTCGCCGTGGCCCTCGAGGGTGACGATCACGCCCTCGCCGAACTTGGTGTGGAACACGCTCTGGCCGGACTTGAGGCCGTGCGAGGGCGTCTTGGACACCATCGGCGGCGGTGCCGGCTCGACACGCCCGGCACCGACGATCGAGCCCAGGCACGAGCCGCGCGCCCAGGCCGACTGGTACTCGCGAGCGAAGCCCGAGCCGAAGGCCTGGTTGCGCGGCGTGATCCACTTCAGCGAGGCCTCGGGCAGCTCGTCGAAGAAACGGCTCTTGACGTTGTAGCGGGTCTGGCCGTGCAGCATGCGCGTCTGGCTGCAGCTCAGGTACAGCCGCTTGCGCGCCCGCGTGATGGCCACGTACATCAGGCGGCGCTCTTCTTCCAGCCCGTCCAGATCGGACGCGCTGTTCTCGTGCGGGAACAGGCCTTCTTCAAGGCCGGTGATGAACACCGCATCGAATTCCAGCCCCTTGGCCGCGTGCACCGTCATCAGCTGGATGGCGTCCTGGCCGGCTTGCGCCTGGTTGTCGCCGGCCTCGAGCGAGGCGTGCGTCAGGAAGGCGGCCAGCGGCGACATGATCTCGCCGGTTTCGGCATCGGGCGTGGTGATCAGCGAGGCGATGCC
>CAIVGK010000014.1 GCA_903905475.1 uncultured Burkholderiales bacterium
CCCCCGGAGTCTTCGTGACCGAGAGGCCGTGATGCCGAAGTACACACTGGAAATCGGCGGCAAGACCTACGACATCGAATCCGACAAGTCACTGTCGGACACCGAGTTGATGGGGTACGCGCAGCGCATCGGCGCTCCGGCGCCTGCGCCAGCGGCACCTCCCGGTGTCATCCCCGGTGCAGCGCCTTCTGGAGCAACGATTGCTGACGTACCTCGCGCACTTGCTCGGCAAACCGGCGAGTTGTTGGGCGGCGCGGTACGCGGGGCAGGCACTATCGGCGCGGCGCTGGCCGAGGCCGAGCGCACAATCCGCCCCGCATCTCTAGGTGGTCAACCCCTTGAGACGCTGGCGCCACGCGTCCAGCAGCGCGCGGCCGACATCACCGCCGCGCTCGTGGATCTTGGGGTCGATCCCGACACCGCGCTTTTTCAGGGCGGCAAGTTCGTCACCGAGGTGCTTGGGTCGATGGGGCTTGGCCCCGCGGCAGGCGCTGGCCTGCGTGCCGCGGGTTTGACGCGTCTTGGTACAGCAACCGAGATGAGTGGTCTGGGTGCGGCGGGCGCTGGTGGGGCCACGGGTGTTGCCGGCATGGGTCTTCGCACGACGGGAGGCGCGATTTCCGGTGGCGCTCAGGCCGTGCCGACCGCACTTGAACAAGGTCAGCCAGCCGGAATCGGAACAGGTGCGGTCATCGGTGGTGCGCTGCCTGGTGTGGTGCGGACGGCAGGGGCTGTCGGCGGCGTGTTTCGGCCGTTGCTCGAACCTACTCAGGTGGCAGAAGAGACGCTACTCAAGGCTCTCGGTGGTCAGGGTGACGATGCTGTTCGTGCTTTGCAGCGCACTCAAGGCGCCGCCGTGACCCCGGGTTTCACGCCAACGCTGTCCGAGCGGTTGGCGGGTGAGGGTGTTGCAACTCCGACTGTTGCTGCAATGGAGCGTCGCGTTCCGTCCCTTTCCGACTCCGAGAACCGGATGGTCTACCAGACCCAGCGCGAGCGCATCGGAGCACTCAAGGGGCAACTGGAGCGCATCAACGCCGACTTGCAGCGCCGTGCCACGTTCTTGCGACCCGAGGTGGTGGCAGACTTGGCCGATACCCGTGACCAGATTCTGCGCAGCATTGCCGACGAGGAGCGAGTGCTCAATGCGTCTGCGACTCGACTGGCGGGAGGCTTGCAGAACATCGATCAGATTCAGATCGGTGGTGTGTTGTCGGATAGCGTGAAGAAGCAGTTTGACAAAGCACAAGGCGTTGTTTCGCAAAAGTACCAGACGGCGTTTGAGCTAGCAGGCCCTAAAACCGCCATCGACTTCCGCAACGTGATGACCGCGGCGAGTGATATCCGCAAGATGCCCATCGTGGAACTCAAGGGCTTGGCACCAGAGACGGCGCAAGTGCTTGAGCTTTACACCAAGCAGGTTCCTGAAAATCTGCGCGGTCGCGCGCGCCGTGCGGCGCAAGCCGCAGCGGAGATACCTCCCCAGGTCACGCTGGAGCAAGCCGACGCGTTGGGCAAGGCGCTCAACATCGACTTCGCCGCGTTGAGGGGGCGCACCGATTCAGCGTCCAACATCGCGCGGAGCAACATCGGCAAGATGAAGGCCGCGTTGGATGATGCCATCATGGGCAGCAATCTCTCCGATGGAGCCAAGTCTGCGTACGCCGCAGCGAAGCAGTCCCATGCGACCGAGGTGGCCGAGCGCTTCTATTCTGGCACCGCAAGCAAGCTGCGGCGGCTTGGTACCGACAATCGCCCGCTGCTACCCGATGAGCGAGTAACCCGTGCGTTGCTGGGCAGTGAGACGGGAGCGCGGGATCTGCTGAACGTCATCGGTCGGGACGCAGACTCGCTCACAGCGATGCGACAGGGTGTTGAAGACCTGTTCCGTCGCCAGGCTGTGGTGAACGGGCGCGTGGATTTCAAGAAAGCATCCGCGTTCCTGACGAAGAACGCCAACCAGATCCGAATGATGGACGATGCGGGCGCGGGGGTAGGCGATGCACTGCGTCGCGTGCAAGACGAAGCAGCGACACTCGACGCGGGCTATCGAAAACTGTCAGATGTGGCGGCACAGTTCAAGGCCACGTCGCCAGACGCACTCGTTGAAAAGTTGCTCAAGGAGCCGGCCCGGATGCAAGGGGCACTTACTCGCATGGGTGAGGATGGTCGCCGTGCCTTTGCCGGCAACCTGACCGAGCGTGTGCAGGCACTACTGCGCGCCGGCAACCCCGACGACGCGCTGGCGCTGCTACGTGACCCGAAGACGGGCGCTCCCAAGGAGTCGATGCGTTTGGGCCTTGGTCGGCAACAGTACGACAATCTGACCACGCAAGCGCAGTTGTCCAGTGAGACGAAGAAGCTGCTTGAAAGCCCCCAACTGGCCAAGATCGAGGGCAAAATGCCGACCATGTTGCGCGGCTTTACCACCGAGGACCTGATGAGTTTGGAGCGCGTCGCCCGCGACATCCAACGCATCAAGAAGGTCGATGATCTGGCTGGGTTCGGCGTCAAGACCACTGCGCCCGATGTGGGCGCAATGGCAACCGAATCGGCCGCGCAAGCTGGCATCTCTGCTCGCGGGATGCCGACACTGATCGACCGCTCTCAGACAATCGTGCGCAATGTGTGGGTCAACCTCGAAGACCGCATCAACAAAAAGGCCGCGGCCGAGATCGGCGTGGTCATGTACCGCGATCCGGACGCAGCCATCCAAATGATTCGTAACGCGCAGGCCCGCGCAAAAGCCGGCGCCAAACCATCGACGGCCACTCGTGCCGCAGCAGGCGCGGCCATTGTCGGCGGCGCGCAAGTTCCTGTTCAGGAGTAACCATGCCCGCCCTTTCCATCCAGCCCCCGTTTCCCGTCTTCGCGGACACGGATGGCCAGCCGCTGGAAAACGGCTACATCCTCATCGGCCAGGCCAACCTCGACCCGCAGGGCAACCCCATCGCGGTGTACTGGGATGCCGCGCTGACGATCCCCGCACCGCAGCCGATCCGCACGACCGGGGGCTACCCGTCGCGCAGCGGCACGCCGGCGAACCTGTACGCCAATGCCGACTACAGCATCCGGGTGCTCGACAAGAACGGGAACTTGGTCTACAGCGCCAACAGCGTGCAGCAGATCATCAGCTCGGGCGATGTGACGTTCACGCAGACCGGCTCGACTGTCGAGCGCACGGTCAGCCAGAAACTGAGCGATGTCTACACGTTCCAGGACTTCGGGGCGCTGGGCAACAACATCGACGACGACACGCTTGAGATGCAGGCG
>CAIVGK010000015.1 GCA_903905475.1 uncultured Burkholderiales bacterium
CAAGCGGAGCGCCGGGCCGGCCGGCCCCCACCGATACAATTCGCGGCGTCTGGAAGCGTGGCCGAGCGGTTTAAGGCTGCAGTCTTGAAAACTGCCGTGGGGGTAACCCCACCGTGAGTTCGAATCTCACCGCTTCCACCATAGAGCAAGCAAACACGGGCCTTCGCGGCCCGTTTTCGTTTTGGCCCATCAAACAACCCACCATTTTTCGGACCGCTTGAGCGCTTGCCGCACCCATGGCCGACCGCATTGCTTTTTGACAGGACCGTTACCGCGGGCGAGCGCGACAGGGCAGGACAGGGCCCGCCGAGCGCGGGGGGTTGATCTGCGGTGGCTTCGCTCTTGCCCGCTTTGACACGCACGGCCTTGGCCGCGACGAGCCCTGCGGTCGCGATGACGCGCAAAGCCGATGAAGTCGGCATCGTCACGAACCGGCTGACCCGTGCATGCCCCTTGCTGGGGATCGGTCAGGGCACCCCCTCATCGCCCGCGTCTTGAGATGCTCATAGACTGCGGCCACTGAACAGGGCGAAGGCCCGCCAACGCAAAAGGGATCCCACCATGTCCACCAACCGCCGACGCTTTCTGTCGACCTCGATTTCAGCCGCAATCGTCGGCAGCACGACCGCCTGGACGTCAGCGTCATGGGGCGCTGACGCACCGCCGCTGGCACTGCCCAAGCTGCCCTGGGAGGCCAATGCGCTGGACCCCATCATCAGCAGCAACACGGTGGGCTTCCACTACGGCAAGCACCATCGCGGCTACTTCGACAACCTGAACCGCCTGCTGCCCGCCTCGGGCCTGACGGGCTTGTCGCTGGAAGCGCTGGTCAAAGCCACCGCCGACCGGGCAGACCGTGTGGCCTTGTTCAACAACGCGGCCCAAGCCTGGAATCACAGCTTCTACTGGAACAGCTTGTCGCCGCAAGGCGGTGGCAAACCGGGCGCTGAACTGGGCACGCGCATTGATGCGGCCTTTGGCTCGCTCGATGAGTTGCGCAAGACCGTGCTGGCCAACTCAGCCGCTCAGTTCGGTTCGGGCTGGGTGTGGCTGGCGCTGGACAAGGCCAGCAACAAGCTCATCGTCGTGAAAACGGGCAATGCCGACACGCCCATCGCGGGCGAGAGCGTGGTGCCGCTGGCCGTGATCGACGTGTGGGAGCACGCCTACTACCTGGACTACCAGAACCGCCGCGCCGACTACGCGAGCGCGCTGTTCGACAAACTGCTGAACTGGCGTTTTGTGGAAGCCAACCTGACAACAGCATAGACACCTTGGCCGCTCTGGGTGCCCCTGCCTCTTCGTGCCCTGCGGTGACGGCGTTGGGTCGCGCGCCAGCGCCTTGAACTCCAGCGTTCCCCGCTTGCCGTGCGTCGTGCCTCAGACCCGGGTCAGGTTGTCATCAACCGGCCGCAACGGCATCAGGGGTGATTGGCCGTTTCGATGGCCAGCGGCACCAGATAGTGCTTCTTGATCTTGGTGAGCGATCCGTCTTTCCACATGGCTGCCAAGGTCTGATTGATGGCATCGCGCAACTCGGCTTCGGTGCGGCGCAGCGCGAAAGTCGATTTCATCGGCTTGATCAGCGCGTCCTCATATAACTTGGCGTCATCTTTCGCCTTCATCACGAATTGCAAGCGCGTGTAGTAGCCCAGATAAACGTCGGCTTCGCCGTCTCTGAGTTTCTTTTCCAGCACCGTTTCCTCTTCGTCCACAGGAACCACCGTGGCCGTTGGCACCTGCTCTCTCACGACCGATTCGCCGTAGGTGCCGTGCATCACGCTCACGCGGCGGCCGGCAAGGCTGTCGAGATCCTTGAAGGGTCCTTTGCCCTTGAGCCAGAGCGCTCCGAGTCCGCCCTTGACGTAATACGGCGTCGTCAACGCGAACCGCTCCTCTCGATCGGGAGTGCTCCAGAAATTGTTGGCAATCATGTCGATGCTGCCGTCGGCCAAGGCCTGCTTGAGGCCACCGAAATGGACGTCTCGAAATTCGACCTTCCGAATACCCAACCGCTTGGCCATGGCCAAAACGATCTCGCGGTCCATGCCTGAGGGCTTGCCGTCCTTGCCGACAAAGTGGAACGGTGGATAGTCGGCAAGGTGGCCCACGATCAGGGCGCGTTCGCCGCGCTTGAGTTGATCCAACGAAGGGTCCTTCAGGTCACTCTGAGCCAGAGCCGGACCCGAAACGAGCCCCGCCGTCAGCACAAGAGCGAACCAGAGCCGAGCAATGCAAAAGCGAACCATGGAATTTCCCTGAAAAATTGTTGAATGACCCTACTTGCGAAGGGCGCCAGGAAACGCTGCGCCTCGCGCCTTTGTGCCCCCCCGCAAGTGCCCTCCCATCGGGAGTCGGCAGAGGAGATTTGGGCATTTCTCACTATATGGGTTGTTTTACTCGTTTGTAATCACGACCGAGAGTGAACCGCCCCGGTGTTGAACTGCCCCCCCTACAGATCGAATCACCACGTGTCACGAGGCTTCAGTTGATCCCGACCTGCTGACTGCACTCTCGGAGTGATTATTTAAAATCAGACTCAGAATTAACAGACCAGAGAACTTTTGTCTGCGGAAATCTTTCATAACAGAACTCATAGACCTCGGCGTAATAGTCGCGAATCTCACCCCTAAGAACTGCTGCATCTTGGGTTGTTTTCTCCGAGACATTGAATTTCTTCTCTGAAAATTCGGGGGTGGGGTGCGCCCCACAAAAATTCGACAGGGCCTCAAGGCCATCTGCGCTGAACAGTTCCTCATGAACCGCACAGTGGATTTTGTCGGTTTCAAATGCAGCCTCTAGGCTCTGGATTGTTCTCTTGTAGTCGGTCCGCAGTACAAATTGATTCGAGCGGTAGCACTCCCTGAGTTCGGCAAGCTCGTCGCGCACCAGCCTCCCCTGTCGCCTCATCATTCGCACCGCGCTCCAGCATCGCTCGAACGGATCCCGCATCAGGAACAGAACTTTGACTTGAAATCCTGCCGATTCAATTCGGCTTCTGATCGTGTCGAACTCGCTCGCTGACAATCCTGAATATGAAGGAGTGATGTCTCCGGTGCAATTGACGGTCTCGCTCAACAGGGATGAGAAATATCCCTCATAAGCCCCCAATTCATTCTGTAATTTGTATCTCAGTACATCATTGCGCGTTGCAGTGAATTCTCGGCACGCATCAATGTGGAGCGCATCCCAAACATGATATTCCTTCATCCCCCCAAAGTTGAAATTTGGTTGGGATGATAGAAATTGGTGGAGCCAGGTGGTCCCTGCTTTCTGCGCACCAACACCAAGAAAGAATGTTTTGACCATCTAATTATTTATAAAAACCACACCGCATGGTTGGAAGAGAAAACTAAATTTGGACGAGAATTAAAAACGATACCCGAAGAGCCCAGCATCGTATTCATATCTCTTCGCGATCTCTGTTCGCGACCAATCGGAGTAATAGCTTCTATAGTGATCGCGAGTGGATCTGGATCTGTTCTCGTGAGGGAGTGGCACGCTCGCCCCGATCAGGGTGCAGAGCCTTTCAAAATCAGTCGCAAAGTTTTCAAATCGACCAATGAAGTCCACTCCCATCCCCGGCTCCTCAAGCTGAAGGTAGTGACTCATCGGCATCAGATGAGAATGCCTGATGGTTCCGGTCATCGCGACAAATTCGTCAAATGTGGCCCCCGCCAATTCAATGCCTTGGTGACGGGCCATTTCCAATAGATTTTGATCTTTATTTGAGAATGCCGAAACCATGCGATCCCATGGATTCCTGACCCAGGTGAACTTGAAGTATTCGTGAAGTCGATTATTGCCCCGATCGAATAACAGTGCTTCTTGGAGCGTCAAATGCTGAAGAAAGTCGGATACGGGCGCCACGGGAAACGTGGCCTTCAGTTCTATGTTTCCAAACATCGCACAGGCATCTTGTTGATCAACCCGGTCTCGAAACATTCCAAGCGTCTTCTCAATGCTTGTTCCACCGGTCTTTGGAATATGAACGAAAAGGCATCTGTACTGATCCGATACTGGCATAAAATTCTCCGGGATGGGTACTTTTCACGCTGCCGATACATGTCAAGGGCGGTCGGCGTGTTTACTGAGTTTCGGCGGCCTCTGGATGCACCAGACGGCGCAGACGGGCACCCCGCGCCACACCCGCCGCGCGGTCCCCGCGATGGGGGCTGCCGAGGATCTGCCGGACCGACGCGCCGCGGTGATCCCTGTGGGGCCGCGGCCGCGCTTGGGTGTGGTGACTCACTTGTCGCCCCGAGAGACTCTCGGGGATTGTCCGCGAGCGCCCGGCCATCCCTTACACTTTGACATGTCGCCCCATTTGATTGCTCAAGGCCATGATCCCCAAAATAATTCATCAAACATATAAAAATGCTGATCTGCCTGCAGAAATAAGTGCGGGCACAAAGGCTCTGCGGGACCAAAATCCGGATTGGTCGTATTCGTTTTACACCGATGCAGATTGCGAGGAATTCATTGCGTCACACTTTGACAGCACCGTCCTGGAGGCTTATTTATCCATCAACCCCACATATGGCGCTGCGCGAGCCGACTTATTTCGCTATCTCCTGATTTATCACAAGGGTGGCGTTTATCTTGACATCAAGAGTACCGCCAATCATCCTTTGAGTGAAGTCACAAAAAATGAAAGTTATTTACTTTCCCATTGGGATAACTCAACAAGCGGCACACATCCGGATTGGGGCATTCATATCCCCGGCATGCCAAATGGGGAGTTCCAGCAATGGTATATCGCTGCCGAACAAGGTCACCCCTTCTTATTACAAGTCATCAAGAGCGTACTGGACAATATAAAAAATTACACTCCTGAATCGCATGGCGTTGGGAAGTTGGGGACCCTCAAAACAACCGGCCCGATAGCTTATACACTGGCAATTATTTCATGCATGCCATTTGCGCCTCATCGGCTCGTCCGAAACAATCATATTCTTGGGCTTGCTTACAGCATATTTGAGAAAAACGGCAAAGCGCCGCGTCACCATGAGAATAATATGCCCAACCCACATTACTCGAATAGCGATGAGCCCATTGTTTTGAAGTGAGCTGTTCGTATTTGTTTTCGGGATGAAAACCAATATATCAAAATTTCGACCGGTCTTAGGACGGCCGGCAAAACTCTGACCATGCCGACCGGCGTAGGGCGTGATGCTGAGGGAGCAGGCCGAACATGGATCAGTTCCCTTCGGAGCTGGGCACGCTGCCTTGGCGTCGCTGATCGTCGTGCGAACCGTCTTGCCACGCATGACGCCGCGCAAGGCGTGCCGGCGCAGGAGCCGCTCGACGGTGCAGCGCGCCACAGCCGTTCCTTCTCGCGCCAGTTGCCGCCACACCTTGTCATCCCCGCAGACCGGCAAGTTGACTCGCCCCACGCGCTCGATCCGCGGCACCAGCGCTTCGTCGCACCACACACGGTCCGAGGGAGGCTAACCTTCGCACCATGGACATCACCTCAGAACGAACAGGCCAACGCCTGACGCTGACCCTGGCGGGCAGGCTCGACAGCGTGACCGCGCCGGTGCTCGACGCGGCGCTTGAGCTCGAGGGCATACGCGAGGTCGTCATGGACCTCGAAGCTTGCATCTTCATCTCGAGCACCGGCCTGCGATGCATCCTGAAGGCCCTCAAGCACACCGCCAAGGAGGCTGGCCATGTGGTGCTCGTGGGCGTACAGCCCAGCGTCATGGGCATTCTTGAATTGACCGGCTTGACCAAGCTGCTCACGGTCAAGCCCAAGGCTCGGGAGATCTCGATCGACGGCCTCGAATTCATTTCGGCCGGCATGTGCGGCCAGTGCTTTCGACTCGACCGGGAAACCATCGTCAAGCTGTACAACGAAGGCGTCGAACCGCGCGTCGCCGAGCAGGAAAAAGAGTTCGCCAAAGCCGCCTTCGTGATGGGCATCCCGACGGCGATCTCGTATGACGTCGTGGCCTGTGGCAGCCGCACGGGTGTCGTCTACGAGATGCTCGATGCGGAGCCGCTCAGCAAGCTGATCCGCCAGGACCTGCAAGGCGTCGACGCCCACGCGCGAACCCTGGCGGACGTGGCGCGGATGATCCACTCGACCACCGGCGATCCGGCGCTGTTCCCCGACATCAAGCAAAGCCTGCGGCGTTCCATTCGGCAAATGGACTTCTTTCTCTCAGCAGCGGAAATCGACGTGCTGCTGGGCAAGCTGGAGTCCATCCCCGACGCCAGCAACTGCATTCATTTCGACTTGCACACCAGCAACATCATGGTGCGCGACGGTGAGCCGGTGCTCATCGACATGGGCGACATGTCGATGGGCAGCTACCTCTTCGATGTCGGGCTGCTGTGTTGCATCTATGGCCTGCCCGAACTCGGGAGTTGCGAGCTGGTGACGAAGATCCCGACGGCCACCGGCGTCGAGCTGTGGCAGGGTTTCGTCAAGTACTACTTCGCCGACAAGCCGCCCGAAGAATTCGAGTTCTTCCAGCGCCACATGCATTTCCTGGCGTCGTTGCGGCTCATCCACTCGATCACGATATTGCCGGCGTCAAAGGATCTGCTGGCCACCCTGATCCAGGACAAGCTGCTGGCCAAGATGCTGGCCTGACGGTCACCTCGCGGCACTGGCTCTTCGACCCACACCGCTTGCAGCCGATCGCTTTCGATCACGCCACGTTTTCAGTTTGCAAGATTCACGCTCACACAGGACAGCGCCACCATGGGCATCAACAGCGTTCCCTCAGCACTTCAGGGCCTGACCGCCAAGGCCATGCGGGTCCCCCCAGAAATCCAGCAGCAAGCCCTGCGCGATGCGCAAGAGCAGGTCTCGAACAGGATCCTCGCTGGCGAGAAGCTCACCCCCGAGCAGCGCACCACGGCCGAACGCGAGACCTACCAGACGCTGGTGGGCGCCTGGCTCGCAGGGCCCCCCTGAGCGGCCACACAGCGTGCGGCTCGCGGCTCGGTGAGCCGCAGGGTCAGTGCTCGGGTGCCGAGACCGACGGCACGACGACCACCTCGGTGCCGGGGATCTCCTGGGTGATCTGCCGGGTGATGGCGTCGATGCGGCTTTGCACTTCGCCCATCAGCAGCGCGGGGTCGAACTGCAGGAACACCTCGACATAGACGTGGGGGCCGGAGCGGCGGGTGCGGATCTTGTGCAGCCTGTCGTAGTCGTCAAAGCGCTCGACCAGCTGGCGCATGATGCGCAGCTGCAGGTGCTCGGACAAGCTGGCGTCGAGCAGATCGCCCATCGATGAACTGGTGATCGACCAGGCCGCATGCAGCAGGAAAACCACGCCGATCAGCGACGCGATCGGGTCCAGAAACCAGCTCCAGGGCTGGCCATGGAACACCAGCTGGGTGATCAGCGTGAGCGCCATCACGCCGTCGAAGGCCGCCTTGGAAAACCACAGCCGGGCCTGCGATTCGAGGATGGCCGACTCGCGCTTGCGCAACTCAAGCCGGTTGCGCATCGAGATGCCGAAGCCGATCGCGGCGTAGGTGGTGAAGATCACGATGCCGGGCAGCGTGCCCTCGGCGGGCTGCGGGTCGCGCAGGCTGTAAGCCGCCTGCACGAGGATGAAGCCGGCGCACGCCACCATCGCCACGGCGATGGCCACGCTGACCAGGTTCTCGAGCTTGCCGATGCCATAGGCGTAGCGCTCGTCGGGTGCGCGCCGCACCGCACGCACCGTGAGGTAGGCCGCCAGCACCGCGAGGAACTCGGTGGACTCCTTGAGGAAGTCGCTCATGATGGTGAGCGAGGTCGAGGTCCACGCCGCACCGCCCGTCAGGCACACATCGAGCAGGCAGAAGGCCACCGCCACCTGCAGGCCGCGTTCATGGGAGTTCGAGGAGGCGGGAATGGTCATCTGGGTCCTGCGCACAGTGAATGGCGGATCTGAAAACCGAGACTGCCCGCCAGGTTGAACCCTGCCGACCATCGCGAGCCAAGCCGGAGTGTGGCAGATTGCTGCCGCCGGCCTGATCGGTGCTTTACAGCCCGACCGCCCCCAGCGACGCGACAAACCCCAGCGCCGGCACGAAGCCGACCACGCGGGCGTCGGCCTGCTCGCGGCCTTGCTTGTCGAAGAACAGCACACCCGGCGGGCCGAACAAGCCGAAGCGCTTGAGCAACGCGCGGGCGTCGGCCGAGTTGTCGGTCACGTCGGCTTGCAGCAGCAGCGCGTTGGCCATGCGCGGCTGCACCGTCGGATGGCTGAAGGTCAGGTGCTCCATTTCCTTGCACGACACGCACCAGTCGGCATAGAAGTCGAGCATCACCGGCCGGTCGGTCGCCTTCAGCGCCGCCTCGAGCTCGGCCACGTTGCGGATGCGACGAAAGTTGGTGGCCTGCGTGCTGGCCGGGGCAACGCCGGGGCCGCGTGCCAAATGACCCAGTGGCTGCAGCGGGTTGTCACCGCCCGACAGCGCGCCCACCACCTGCGTGGCGCCCAGCACGGCCAGCACCAGCGCCACACCCTTGGCCAGACGCTGGCGGCCCGAAGCCGTGTCGGCCAGCCGGTCGAGCAACTTGAGGTAGATCGCACCGACCAGCAGCGCGCTGCCGACGATCAGCATCACCACCGCCACCGGCAGCACCGGCGAGACGATCCACAGCGCCACCGCCAGCAGCATCACGCCGAAGAAGGTCTTGACGCCTTCCATCCAGCGGCCGGCGCGCGGCAGCAGCGAGCCCGCCGACACGCCCACCAGCAGCAGCGGCACGCTCATGCCCATGGCCAGGCTGAACAGCGCCAGCCCGCCGATGACCACGTCGCGCGTCTGGCTGATGAACACCAGCGCACCGGCCAGCGGCGCGGCCACACACGGGCCCACGATCAGCGCGGACAGCCCGCCCATCATGAACACGCCGAGGAACTTGCCCCCGGGCAGCCGGCTCGAGCTCTCGGTGATGCGGCTTTGGATGAAGCTGGGCATTTGCAGCTCGAACACGCCGAACATCGACAGCGACAGCGTGGCCAGCATCAGCGCGAAAGCCCCCAGCACCCAGGGGTTTTGCAGCGCGGCGGCCAGGCCCTCGCCGAGCAGACCGGCGACCACACCGAAGGCGGTGTAGACCAGCGCCATGCCCAGCGAATAGACCAAGGCCATCGAAAAGCCGCGCCAGCGCGACACCGGCGCGCCCTGCCCCACGATGATCGAAGACAAGATGGGCACCATCGGCAGCACGCAAGGCGTGAAGGCGAGCAGCAAGCCGGCCACCAGGAACACCCCGGCGATGGTGAGCAAGCTGCCCGACTTGAGCGCCGACTCGACCTTCGCGGTCTGCGAGACCGGTGCGGCCACCGGCGCGACCGGGGTCACCGCGGTCACGGCCACGGCGTCCGAGACGGTGACCGGTGCGGCGTCCTCGCCTCGCCACTGCGCGCGCAGCAACTGGCCGTCGCGGGCATCGGCATCCACGAAGGCGGTTTGCGGCGGGTAGCACAGCCCCTTGTCGGCGCAGCCCTGGTAGGCCACGCGCAAGCGGAAGTCGCGACCCGTGGGCTGCACCGGCACGCGGATCAGCAGCGAACCTTGCAGCACCTCGACGTTCTTGTTGAAGTTGCTGTCGAACTCGATCTTGCCGGCGGGAATCACCACCTCGCCCAGCGTGACGCCCGCGCCTTCGGCCTCGACGCTGATGCGCTCACGGTAGAGGTGGTAGTGCGGCGCGACGTCGATGCGCAACTCCACGGTCTTGGCGTTGCCCACGCGCGCGCTGCCCACGAAGGCCTGCGCCGGGTCCAGAAAGTCGGGCTCGCCGGCCATCGCCGGGGTGCCAAACACGGCGGCCCACAGCAACACAGCCACGGTCACGCTCAGGCGCGTGGCCCATGTCGAAATCATCATTCTTGTTGTCCTTGGGTGATGCGCCGGTCTTGCTCGGCGCCGATGCGCACGCTGCGCATCGAGGTGTCGACGGCCAGTCCGGTGGCGGACTGGGCAGCGAGAAAATCGAGCGCGGAGGCGCCCTTGAGCATGGCGATGGTGGTGAGTGCGCCGGCCGCCACGCACGCCGGCGCGGTGACGCTGACGCTGGCCCAGTGGCTCACCGGCCAGCCGGTGTGCGGGTCGAGGATGTGGCAGTAACGACGCCCCGCGTGCTCGAAGTAGCGCTCGTAGTCACCGCTGGTGGCCAGCGCGCCCTCGCGCAACTCGACGCTGGCGATCGTGCCTTCGTCTTGCCGCGGATGCTGGATGCCAAAGCGCCAGGCGCTGCCGTCGGCACGCGGCCCGAGCACCCGGATGTCGCCCCCCAGGTTGACGTAACCGTGGCGCTGGCCGGTGGCGTGCAGCACCGACATCGCCCGGTCGGCGGCGTATTCCTTGCCGAAGCCACCGAAGTCGACCTCCATGCCCGCATGCGGCAGCCGGATCGTCTGACCCGTCCACTCCACCTGCGACCAGCCGATCAGCGGCAGCACCTGCTGCAGCAAAGCCTCGTCGGGAACGCGCTGGGCCTTGAAATCCCAGACGCGGCGCAGCACGCCGGAGGTGATGTCGAACAGCCCGTCGCTGAACGCATGCAGCTGCGCCGCAAAGTTCAGCAGCGAGGCGGTTTCTTCATCGACCCCCACCACATCAGGCCCGCCCGCCGCCGCGTTGATGCGCGACACGATGCTGTCCGCGCGGTAGCGCGAAAAGGCCACCTCGATGCGCCGCACCTCGTGGATGGCCTGCTCGGCCGCCAGCGCCAGCACCGGCTCGCCCTCGCCGAACGCATCGTCGAGACGGATCTCGCACACGCTGGACATCGCAGCGAACTCGAAGCGATAGGCGTGCGCCTTGGCAGGCACACCCTTGCTGCGCTTTCGGTGGGGCGGGGTGGGTGCTCGCATGGCTCAGAAGCGGGTGCTCAAACCGATCTGGAAGAAGTTCGCCCGGAATGGGTCCAGCCCGGGCGAGCCATTGCCGCCGAGGCGCCAGGCGGCGCGCTGCTCATAGTGCTCGAACTTCACATCGGCCGTCCAGTTCGGCGTCACCTTCATCGCCACCTTCAGGCCCACCGTGAGGGCACCGAAAGCCGACAGCCGCTGGTCGGCCGACGCGTAGCGTGGCGGGTCGGTGAAGTAGCCCGGTGGATACGGTGCGCCCACGTCGGGGTCGTACACCGGGTCGTAATAGAACTTGGCCGCGCTTTGCGAGTAGTAGCGCAGCGACGGCGTCACCGTGAATTTCTCACCGAGCGGCTGCACCCACTCCGCGCCCAGCGTGTGGGCGTTGATGCCGAAGTTGTCGTGGTAGTAGCGGTAGCTGGTCTTGAGCGTCGAGCTCATCTCGGTGAAATGGTGGTTCCAGCGCGTGAGCAAGATGGCCTGGTTGCGGAAGTCGGGGCGCACGTCCGGGTCCTTGTAGGGGTCGGAGTAGTAGCCGTGGCCACGGTTGACCGACACGTTGAGCTGCACCAGGTCATTGGCCGTCCACGCCTGCGTCACCCCGGCCATCAGTTCGAGCGTCTGCTTGCGCTTGTGCAGCGCAGGGTCGTTGCTCGAGCTGATCTTGTCGGCAGCAAAGCCCACGCCCAGGTTCCAGGTGCGGTTGTTGTCGTCGCTGGAAAAGCTGGCGTCGAGCGAGGCCGCATTGCTCAGGTAATCGTTCTCCTTCGAATGGCTCAGGCCGAACGAGTAGCTCGAGCGCTCCTCGTAGCGCGTGATCTTGACGTCTTGCGCATTGCGCTCGTCCTTCATGCGCTTGGTCGCCCCGGAGATCGCCGAGTGATAGCGCGGCGTGGCGCCGGACACGCTGTCCGACACCAGCGAGCCCTCGATGGACCACTTGGGCGACAGCGGGACCATCACGTAGATCGACGGCGCGTTCACCTTGATGCGCGACAGACCCGGCTGCGAGTCCTGGTAGTGCAGGTACTTCACGGCGATTTCGCCGCGCTCGGGCGCGGACTCGGCGCGAGCCAGACCCGGGGCCATCACGCCGGGCAGCGACAGCGCGGCGGCGATGATCGCCCCGGCCTTTTCGTTGCGGGCGGTCTTCATGGATTGGGGGTCAGTTGCAGCCACAGCCACCTCCGCCGACGCCATAGCCACCCGAGGCGTTTTCCTTGCTGCCGTAGATGTGCTGGACGAAGCGCTGGTCCAGCGGGTCACCGCCCATCGTCATCTCGGGGCGCGCCAGGTTGCCACGTTCCCAGGGTTGCGGGGGGGTCATGGCGCAGCCGCCCAGAGCGGTGGCGGCCAGCAGCGCGCACATGGCACGCAACGAACGAGGGGGGGACTGGGGCATCACGGGGTCCTCGGCGAGGGGTTGAAGGTGGGGGGATTTCATGGCGTGCCCAGCACCTGGACGATGCGCGACTCGAGTTCCTTGCGGTCCTGCTCGCGAAAGCCCTTGTGCGTCGAGACGATTTTTCCGTCGCGACCGACCAGGTACGACGACGGCATGCCCTTGACCTCGAAACGCTTGGCGCTGTCGCCACTGGTGTCGAAGGCCACCGTGAACTGCGCGGGCACCTCGGCGAGGAACTTGTCGGCATCACCGCGCTTGGCGTCCAGATTGACCGCCAGCACCTCGAAGCCTTGTGCGCCGTACTTGGCCTTGAGCTCGTTCATGAACGGGAACGACTGCTTGCACGGGCCGCACCACGAGGCCCAGAAGTCGACGTAGACAACCTTGCCCTTCATCTGGGCCAGCGAGACCGCGTCCTTCAGACCGGGCAAATTGAGTTGCGGCGCGGCGCTGCCGGCCTCGAGCGACCAGGCCGTCGGGACCGCCAAGGTGGCCAGGCACAGCGTGGCCAGGCGCAACGCGCGGGGAATGGATCTGTGGTTCATCGGGGGCTCCAAAAGTGCCTTGTCGGCAGGAAAGATCAAGCGTGGGTGGCGGGTGGCTGAAAGGCGCTGGCGCGGTCCCTCAGCGACGGGCGCGGCGGTACCACAGCACGCCGGCGGCGATCAAGCTCAGCAGCCACAGCGTCGGGTCCAGCAGCGTGTGGCCGCGAGCGATCGAGCAGCCGCCGCCACCACCGGAATCCGCCTGGGGAACAACCGGTGCAGCCCGGGTGGCCTGGATCGCCACTTGAACGGGGGCGACCGAGGCGCTGGTGTCGATCTCGACCATGCCGGCTTCCGTGCCCGTGACGTCGCTCGACCAGCCGATCGACATCGCGCAACTCTGGTTGGGCAGCAAGTCGAATGGCGGCGTGCCGCAACCGTTGATCGCGGCCGGCGACAGCGAGAAGTTGCCCGAGGCGATGCGCAGCCCGGTGACATTGAGCACGGCATTGCCGGTGCTTTGCAGCGTGAGCGTGCGTGCGTCGGCAGCAACCCCGGGAACCGCGCTGAAGCTCAGTGCCGTGGGCGACAGCGTGGCGCCCGGTTGCGCCGGTGCGGTGCCATTGCCCGCGAGTGCCATGTCCGGCGGGTTGCTGCCCGTCGAGGTGACCTGCAGCGTGGCGCTGCGCGCACCCACGGCGCCTGGGCCGAAGGCCAGCGTGAGGGTGCAACTCGCGCCTTGCACCAAGGTGTCATTCACCGCACAGGTGCCGCCGCTGACCGAGAAGTCAGCCGCCTGCACACCGGCCAGCGTGAAGCCCGACAGCGTCACCGCACCCGGGCCCTGGTTGATGAGGCTCACGGTCTGCGCGGCGGCAATCGCGCCCACGGTCGTGTCGGCAAACGGCACCATGGTGCTCAGCCAGGCCAGCACGGGCGAGGCCACGACGCCGGTGCCGCTGAGGCTCACCGCGTGCGGCGAGCCGGCGGCGTTCGAGGCCACCGACACGCTGCCCGAAGCGGCACCCAGACCGGCCGGCGTGAAGGTCACCGACAGCGTGCAGCTCGCCGCTGCGGCCAGGCTGGCACCGCAGTTGTGGCTGACCGCAAACCCCGAAGTGGCGGTGATGCCCGAGATGCTCAGCGCAGCCGTGCCGGTGTTCGACAAGGTGACGCTGCGGGTGGTGGAGGTGACGCTGTCGGTCTGGTTGCCGAAGGCCAGCGAGGCCGGCGCCAGCGCGACCGCCGGCACGGGAATGGCCGCACCGGTTCCGGCCAGGCTGAGGGCCGCGCTGCCGTTGCTCGCGTCGGAGGCAAGCGTCAGCGTGGCGCTGCGCGAACCGACCGCGGACGGCGTGAAGGTGTGGACCACGGTGCAGGTGCCACTGACCAGCAGCACGCTGGTGGGCGTGCAGGTGCCACTGCGGGTGAAATCACCCGCCGCGGTGCCGGTGAGCGTCAGCGCGCTGAGGGTCAGCGACGCGGTGCCGCTGTTGGTGACCGTCACCGATTGGCTGGCGCTGGTGGTGCCCACCACCTGCGAGGCAAAGGTGCGCGTCGCCGCGTTGAGCGAGATCGCCGGCAGCGGCACGGCCGTGCCGGTGCCGTTGAGCGTGACCGCCGACGGCGAACCGGTGGCGTTGTGCGTGATCGCCAGTCTCGCGGTGCGCGCTCCGGTGGCTGCCGGCGTGAGCGACAGCTTGATCAGGCAAGAACCCGAGACCGCCACGCTGGTGCCATTGGTGCAGGTGCTGCCCGCCGAGATGTGGAAGTCCGCCGCTTGCGCGCCGCCGAGTGCCAGCGTGCTGATCACGAGCGGTGCGGTGCCGGTGTTGCTGACCGTCACGGTCTGGTCTGCCGAAGCGCTGCCGACCGTTTGCGTGAAGCTCAGCGTGGTGGGCGACACGCCGATCACCGGCGTCAATGCCACGCCGGTGCCCGACAGGCTGGTGGTGCTTTGTCCGCCGGTGGCGTTGTGCGTGACCACCAGACTGGCGCTGCGTGCACCGGCAGCCGACGGCGTGAAGCCCACGCTGATGGTGCAGCTCGCGGCAGCGGCGACCGTGCCGCGGGCCGTGCAGGTGCCGCCGCTGATCGTGTAGTCGGTGCCGCTGCTGATCGACAGCGTGCCCAGCGTCAATGCGGCGTTGCCGGTGTTGGACAGCGTGACGGTCTGCGCCGAGCCGGCGGTGCCCACGTTCAGGCTGCCGAACGACAGCGAGGCCGTCTGCGACGCCACCGGGGCCGGCGCCGCGGTGGCCGTGCCGCTGAGCGTCACGCTGCCCGGGCTGCCTGCCGCGTTGTGGGTGATGCTCAGCGTGCCGGTGCGCGCACCGGCAGCACCTGCCGCTGGCCGCAAGGCCACCGAGATGGTGCAGTTCGCGCCGACCGCCACGCTGCCAGGCGCCGCGCAGGTGCCGCCGCTGATGAGGTAGTCCGCCGTGTTCGACAAGGTGATGGCCGACAAGCTGAGTGACGCGCTGCCTGTGTTGCTCACGGTCACGCTTTGCGCGGCGCTGGTGTTGCCGATGGCGGTGGTCGCCAGCGTGAGCGAGGTCGGCGACAGGCCCGCCACGGGAGCGCTGACCGACAAGCCGGTGCCGCTCAGGGCGATGGCCACCGGTGTGAGCGTGCGGTTGTGGGCGATGCTCAGCGTGCCGGTGCGCGCACCGGCGGCCGTCGGCGTGAACGACACGATCACCGTGCAGCTCGTTCCCGTGTTCACGGTCGCCACGGTGGTGCCACAGGTACCGCCGTTGGGGGCGGCCAGGCGTGCAAAGTCGCCGCTGGTGCTCACGGCAAAGGTGGTGAGCGCGTACCCGGACTTCGTGCTGGCCTTGACGGTGACCGTCTGCGTGGCCGAGGTGGCGCCGACGTTGGTCGAAGCAAAGGTCAACCTGGAAGGCGAGTTGCCGACGTAGGCCGCCACATCGGCGACCTGCTGCGCCGTCATGCCGCTGAGCCGGCCCATGCCGCTGTTGTCGCTGTTGATGTTGGTCTGGATAAAGGAACGCGCGTTGCGCGAACTGAATTCCCGGTCGGTGTTGCTCGTCAGAGGCGTGGTGTTGTGACAACCCGATCCGGTGCAGTCGTTGGCCCACAGCGTGGCGCCAACAACCGGGTCGTCGGCGTGGGCGGACAGCGACGTGAAAAATCCGAGGCAGGCAACGGCCAGCAGCTGCGTCCAGGCCTTGAACGTCGGGGTGTGAAGGACAGTGTTCATGAGGGGCTCTCAGCTGGGAAAGGTGACGGGAAAGGACGAAACAAGCCAGATGGCGTTGAAGGCCGAATGCAGCGCGATGCACGGCGCC
>CAIVGK010000016.1 GCA_903905475.1 uncultured Burkholderiales bacterium
ACGACAGTGCGCCTTGCTCGTGGAGCGTTCGCTCGAAGCTGCCGAACAGCGCGCCGTAGGGGGGCGCTTGATCGGCCAGCAGATCGTGGGACTCGCTGTCGATCTCCCACCACAGTTCGGGGCGTTGCATCAGCAGCCACAGCGCGCGATCGAGGTGATTGGCGGCGCCCTGTCTGGCCTTGCGCGCCAGACGCGGGGCGCGGGGCTCGCCGCGTCGGGGCGGGGCGCGTTCGGCGCCGGTGGCGACTTGCCACAGTTGCGCGAGCTCGTTCGCGTCGAGTCGCGACTCCGACGCCAGGTCACCCAGCAACTGCCGCTTCAGTGCCCCTTCAGGCAGCGCGGCCCACAGCGGGCGGGCCAGCGCAAGAAAGCGCGCTCGACCCTCCGCTGAGGTCATGTCGCAGCCCTCTTGCGCGACGCTGATGAGCTGCCGCGACAAGGGCACGGCTTGCTGCACGCACTGCTCGAAGCCATCGGTCCCGAACTCGCGCACATAGGAGTCGGGATCGTGCTCCGTGGGCAAGAACAAGAAGCGCACGTTGCGGGTGTCCGTGGCGTGCGGCAACGCGGCTTCGAGGGCACGCCCTGCGGCTCGTCGGCCGGCGCTGTCGCCGTCGAAGCTGAACACCACCGACTCGGTGAACCGAAACAGCTTTTGAACGTGCTCCGCTGTGCACGCCGTGCCCAAGGTGGCCACCGCATTGGGAAAGCCCAGTTGCGCCAGCGCCACCACGTCCATGTAGCCCTCGACCACCAGCACATAGCCGCGCTGCCGGATGGCGCTGCGCGCTTCGAACAGGCCGTACAGCTCGCGGCCCTTGCTGAACACGGGGGTTTCGGGCGAGTTGAGGTACTTCGGCTCGCCGTGGTCCAGCACGCGTCCACCGAAGCCGATCACGTCGCCTTGCACCGAGCGGATCGGGAACATGATGCGATCACGGAATCGGTCGTAGCGCTTGGCGTCACCGCCTTCTTGCTCGCTGGGTTGCGAGATGACCAGACCGCTTTCTTCCAGCAGTGGGTCGTCGTAATGTGCGAATGCGCTGGCCAGCGCGCGCCAGCCTTCGGGGGCATAGCCCATGGCGAACCGCGCCGCCACCTCGCCGCTGAGCCCGCGGCCCTTGAGGTAGTCGACCGCGCGCGGGCTGGATTTGAGTTGCTTGCGGTAGTGGTCGCTGGCCTTGGTCAGGACCTCCGTGAGCGTGCCCTGTCGCTCCTTGAGCTTGCTGTGGCGTTCGCGCTCTTCGTCAGAACGTTCGTCCTGGGGCACGACCAGGCCGACGCCTTGGGAGAGATCCTGGACGGCGTCCAGGAACCCCATGCCAAGGTGCTCCATCAGAAAGCCGATGGCGTTGCCGTGAACGCCGCAGCCGAAGCAGTGGTAGGTCTGCCGCGATGGGCTGACCGCAAAGCTGGGCGATTTTTCCCCGTGGAAGGGGCACAAACCCATGTGGTTCGCGCCGGCTTTCCGAAGCGTCACATGGCGGCCGACCACCTCGGCGATGTCGACACGACTGAGGAGGTCCTGAATGAATGACGGTGGAATCACTCAGTCAGTTTAGCGGCCGCCCCGAGCGGGCTTGCCGCCGGCTGCAGGGCAGATGGCTGGCACCAGGAGCCCCGCGAACCGTTTCTGGCCGGGAGGCTCTGGTGCCGGTCAAACGATCGTCAGACCTTGAACTCTTCGATCTTGCGACCGCCCGCGAGCGCCGCCTTGAGCCACTTGGGTTGCAGGCCGCGGCCGCTCCAGGAGTCGCCGGTGGCACTGTTTCTGTATTTCGCTGCGACCTTGCCGCCTTTGGCTGCGCTGGCAGCACGAACCGGTGCTTTCGAGGAAATATCAGCGACGGTGAGGCCATATTCCTGCATCAAGGCCTTGACCTTGGCGATTGCATTGGAAAGCTCTTCCCGGCGGGTCGATTCAATTTCTTTTTCGAGCGCGGCCTTGCGATCCAGCAGTTCTTTCAGTGACGACATGGAGTAGTCCTTTCATACATCGATTAATGAGGTTCGAAAGATGAGGCGTATCAGAAACCACACCCATCAAAGTCGAGCCCCATTATAGATGCATCAGAACCGCCCCCTTGATTATCGAAAGAGAGAGGCAAATCAGGGCGGCCAACCGCCATGATTTTTTGAGCCGATCAGAAATCGATCAGGCCGTTGGGGGAACAAAACCGGCGGGCTGCTCGGCACCATCGCCAAAGAAGAAATTCTCCATCTGCCGAGCGAGGTATTGGCGTGACCTTTGATCTGCGAGATTCAGTCGGTTTTCGTTGACCAGCATCGTTTGATGTTTCATCCACAACTGCCATGCTTCCTTGCTGACTTCGTTGTAGATGCGCTTGCCCAGATCGCCGGGGTAGGGCGCGTAATCGAGGCCTTCGGCCGACTTCTTGAGGTGGATGCAATCGACGGTGCGTGACATGAAAAACTCCCGGTTTCAGGTGCTAGGGGTGGGCGCAAACCGCACGAGGCGGGCGCATCAAAAAATCAAACCAAAGGCTTGACCAGAACTTGCGAACGCCGGTTCCAGTTGTATTTTTTCTGGCGTGCCTCGGGCAGCCAATCGGGGCTTGCGGGCTCGAAGCCACGCTTGACAAACCAGTGCATGGTCCGGGTGGTCAGCACGAAGATGCTGGTCAGTCCTTGTGCACGGGCGCGCTGCTCGATGCGCTTGAGGATGCGCTCGCCATCGCCTTGTCCTTGAACGCTTTCAGACACGGTCAGTGCTGCCATTTCGCCGGTTTTCTTTTCGGGATACGGGTACAGCGCCGCGCATCCGAATATCACGCCGTCGTGCTCGATCACGGTATAGAAATCGATATCGCGCTCGATTTCCGTGCGGTCTCTTTTGACCAGCGTTCCGTCATTCTCGAACGGCTCGATCAACTGCAGCACACCACCCAGATCATCGGCGGTGGCCTCGCGCAGGCTTTCGAGTTTCTCGTCGACGATCATGGTGCCCACACCGTCGTGGGTGAATGATTCGATCAGCACCGAACCGTCCACGGAAAATGGAACGATGTGGACGCGATCGACGCCACTTTTGCTGGCCTTGATGGCGTGCTGCAAATAAAACGCGGTGTCGGTCGGTTGCTTGGGATTGGGCAGCGAGGCCAACAGTTTCTCGGCATCTGCCAGCGTGAGTTCGCAGTCGATGTCGCTTTGCGGATCGGTGCTGTCGAGCGGTATTCCCTTGACCTCGGTGACGTAAATCAATTTGTCGGCTTGCAGGGCAATGGCGGTGCTCGCGGCAACGTCTTCCATGCTGAGGTTGAAGGCTTCTCCGGTGGGCGAAAAACCGAATGGAGACAGCATCACCAGTGCGCCGAAATCGATGGCGCGGCGGATGCCCACCGCGTCGATCTTGCGAACCAGACCGGTGTGGATGAAGTCCACGCCATCGACGATGCCGATCGGCTTGGCGGTGATGTAGTTGCCCGACACCACGCGGATCTGGCTGCCCGACATCGGCGTGTTGGGCAGGCCCTGGGAGAACGCCGCTTCGATCTCGTAGCGCAGCTGCCCGGCCGCCTCTTGGGCGCAGTCGAGCGCCACTGCGTCGGTCACCCGCATGCCGTGGCTGAAGTGCGAGGCGTGGCCCTTGGCCAGCAGTTGTTCCTCGACTTGCGGCCTGAAACCGTGCACGAGCACGACCTTGATGCCCATGGCGTGGAGCAGCGCCACATCCTGCGCGAAGCTGTTGAGCTTGCCCGCAGCGATCAACTCACCCGCGATGGCAACGACGAACGTCTTGCCGCGATGGGCGTGGATGTACGGCGCAACCGAGCGGAACCAGGGGACAAACGTGTGAGGGAAGACCAGGCTCATCTCGGGGCTTTGAAATAATGGTTCATTTTGCATGAAGGCCCGATGACGACTTCTTCTCGAACACGGTCGTTGACAGTGGCCAATGCGGTTCCCGAGATCACCTTTCCGGCCTCGCTGCCGGTTTCGGCGCGCCGCGAGGACATCGCCGCTGCGCTGCTCGCGCACCAGGTGGTGATCGTGTGCGGCGAGACCGGCTCTGGCAAGACCACACAGTTGCCAAAGATCGCGATGTCGCTCGGTCGGGGGCGAGGCGCCGGGGGCCGTGGGTTGATCGGCCACACGCAGCCGCGCCGCATCGCGGCATCGAGTGTGGCCAAGCGCATTGCGCAGGAACTCAATTCGCCGCTCGGTGAGGTGGTGGGCTTCAAGGTGCGGTTTCAGGATCGGTTGTCGCCGGGAGCGACCGTCAAGCTCATGACCGACGGCATCTTGCTCGCCGAAACCCAGAGCGATCCACTGCTGCGCGAGTACGACACGCTCATCATCGACGAGGCCCACGAGCGCAGTCTGAACATCGACTTTCTGCTCGGCTACTTGCGCCAGGTGCTGCCGCGCAGGCCCGACCTGAAGGTGATCGTCACCTCGGCCACCATCGATGCCGACCGGTTCGCGCAGCACTTTGCCAGCGCGCACGGGCCGGCCCCGGTGATCCAGGTGTCGGGCCGGTTGTTCCCGGTCGAACAGCGCTGGCGACCGTTTGAAGAAAGCCGCGAATACGGCTTGAACCACGCCATCGCCGACGCGGTGGACGAGTTGTGGGCGACCGGCGGCGCTGGCAGTGGCGGCGACGTGCTGGTGTTCTTGCCCGGCGAGCGCGAGATCCGCGATGCGGCCGATCACCTGCGCCGTCACCACCCGCCCGGCGTCGAGGTGGTGCCCCTGTTCGCGCGACTCAGCCAACAGGAACAAGACCTCATCTTCGAGCCGCACAGTGCGCGGCGCATCGTGCTGGCGACCAACGTGGCGGAGACCTCGCTGACGGTGCCGGGCATCCAGTACGTGATCGATGCCGGCACCGCGCGCGTCAAGCGCTACAGCTACCGCAACAAGGTCGAGCAGTTGCAAATCGAGCCGACCAGCCAGGCCGCGGCCAACCAGCGCGCCGGTCGCTGCGGGCGGGTCAGCAACGGCATTTGCATCCGGCTGTATGACGAAAAGGATTTCGCCGGCCGCCCGAGATTCACCGACCCGGAGATCATGCGTTCGTCGCTGGCCGGCGTGATCTTGCGCATGAAGTCGCTGCGGCTCGGACTGGTCGAGGATTTCCCCTTCATCGAGCCGCCGCCGCGACGTGCGATTGCCGACGGCTACCAGTTGCTGGCCGAGCTCGGCGCGGTCGATGAGTTCAACGAGCTCACGCCGATGGGCGAGTCGCTCGCCCGCTTGCCGCTTGACCCGCGCGTGGGCCGCATGATCCTCGAGGCGCGTGACCGCCAGGCGCTCACCGAGGTGCTCATCGTGGCCAGCGCGATGAGCGTGCAAGACGCACGCGACCGACCGCTCGAGGCGCAGCAGGCTGCCGACGCGGCGCACAAGAAATTCGATGACGAGCGCTCGGAATTTCTGGGCGATCTCAAGCTGTGGAAGTGGCTCGAAGCCGCGCGAGGCGCGGGCGGTTCCGAGCACACCGGCGAGCACAAGCTCAGCGTGCGCAAGCAAGAGCAGTTGCTGCGCGAGAACTTCATCTCGCCGCGGCGCGTGCGCGAGTGGCGCGACATCCATTCGCAGCTGCTCACCGTGGTGGCCGAGCAGGGCTGGCGGCTCAATGCGTCGCCGGCCACCTACGAGCAACTGCACCTGTCGTTGCTGGCCGGGCTGCTGGGCAACATCGGCGTCAAAAGCGACGAGGACGAGTGGTACCTCGGCGCGCGTGGCATTCGCTTTTATCGCCATCCAGGCGTCAACCTGTCGAAGAAGCCCGGCCGCTGGATCATGGCTGCCGAACTGGTGGACACGGCCCGGCTCTACGGTCGTGGCATCGCCGCCATCGAGCCGCAGTGGCTGCCGCAGATCGCCGGCCACGTGATCAAGACGCAGCTGCTCGAGCCGCACTGGGAGAAAAAAGCCGCCGAGGTGATCGCGCTCGAGCGCGCCACGCTGTACGGCATCGTGATCTACAACAACCGCCGGGTGAATTTCGGGTTGGTCAACCCGGCCGAGGCGCGTGAAATCTTCATCCGCGAAGCGCTGGTCGGTGGCGAGTGGGAAACCCGGCTGCCGTTCGTGGCCGCCAACCGAAAGCTCATCGCGCAGGTCGAGGAGCTCGAACACAAGTCGCGGCGGCAGGACGTGCTGGTTGACGACGAACTCATCTACGCCTTCTACGACCAGCAGCTGCCCGCCGACGTGTGCAGCGGCGCCACGCTGGAACGCTGGTACCGAGACGAGATCAGGCGCCAGCCAAAACTGTTGCTGCTCACCCGCGATGAGCTGATGCGCCACGAGGCCGCCGGCATCACGACGGCCTCGTTTCCAAAGACGCTGCGCCTGGGTGGCGTCGACTGCGCGACGAGCTACCTGCACGAACCCGGCGACGCGAAGGACGGCATCACGGTCACCGTGCCGATCTACGCGCTCAATCAGGTCAGCGACGAGCGCTGCGAATGGCTGGTGCCGGGCATGCTCAAAGACAAGGTGCTGGCGCTGGTCAAGACGCTGCACCAGCGACCGCGCTCGCGCCTGGTGCCTTTGCCCGAGTACGCCGACGCGTTCATCGCCTCGATCGACGCCGCGCATGGCTTTGGCAGCGGCAGCCTCGTCGATGCGCTGCTCAGGCATGTGCGCGACAAGACGCAGCTCGATGTGAAGCGCGCCGACTTCAAGCCCGAGCAGTTGGCCACGCACCTGTTCATGAACTTTCGGATCGTCGATGACAACGGCCGACAGTTGGGCACGGGGCGCAACTTGTCGGCCCTGAAGTCTGAGCTGGGCGGTCAGGCGCGCTCGGCGTTTCAGGCGTTGGCTCAGCTGAAAACGACCGCGCCGGTCGCCACCACCGCGAACCCCAGCGCAGCGGCCGCACGGTCAGGCAGCCCCGAGCGCTCTCGTGCAGCGCCCCCCGCTGAATTGGGTGCCGCGTCGCTGGCGTCACCGCCGGCCTCGGAGTTGTTCACCGACTGGACGTTTGGCGAGCTGCCCGAGCTGTTGGAGGTGCGCCGTGGCGGGCAGACGATGGTGGGCTTTCCGGCGCTGATCGACCGTGGCAGCGCGGTGGCGATCGAGGTGTTCGACGAGCCCACGGTGGCCGCATTGCGCCATCGCGAGGGCTTGCAGCGGCTGGTCGCGCTGCAGATCCGTGACGCGCTGAAGTACCTCGAAAAGAACATCCCCGACCTGCAGAAGATGTCGGTGCTGTTCATCAGCCTCGGGTCGGCCGACGAGCTGCGCGAGCTCATCATCGGTTTGGCCATAGACCGCGCCTTTCTGGCCGACCCGCTGCCGACCGAACCGATGGCCTTCAAACGCCGCCTCGAAGAAGGCCGAGCTCGCCTGACGCTGATCGCCAATGAGATCGCGCGCTCGGCGCTGGCGATCCTCGTCGATCACGCGGCCGCGCAGCGCAAGCTCAAGGATGCGCGTGTGCCCAAGGAGGTGTCGGACGACATCGAGGCGCAGCTTGCGCGGTTGGTGACGAAGCGGTTTCTCGTGGCAACGCCGTGGCCGCAGCTGTCGCACGTGCCGCGTTACCTGAAGGGCGTCGTGATGCGCCTGGACAAGTGGCGCTCCGACCCGGCCCGCGATGTGGCCCGGCTGGCCGAGCTGCGTCCGATCGAGCAACGCTACTTGCGGCTGGTGATCGACCGCAAGGGCGTTCGTGACGCGCGGCTCGACGAGTTCCGCTGGCTGCTCGAGGAGCTGCGCATCAGCTTGTTCGCGCAGGAGTTGCGCACCCCGCAACCGGTCAGCGCCAAGCGCCTCGAGAAGGCGTGGGCGCAGATGACGCACTGAGCCCAGGCGCCATGTGTCGGCCGCATCGGACATTTGTTTTGGAAAATCTTCGCAGTGCGGCTTGGGTCCTGCATTTGGCAGCATAGAATCTTGCTCTTCGGGGCGTAGCGCAGCCTGGTAGCGCACCTGGTTTGGGACCAGGTGGTCGTGAGTTCGAATCCCACCGCCCCGACCAATTTCAGATCTTCCCCCGCCTCAGCCGCGGGGCCGTCGTGGGGCTCAGTCCCCTCGGCTTGGCGCAGGTCTCGCCATCGAGTGAAACGCCAAGTTCATGTTCAATGGTGGCGGTAGCTCAACCGGATAGAGCACCAGCCTTCTAAGCTGGGGGTTACAGGTTCGATTCCTGTCCGCCGCGCCCTGATTGCTCATCACACCCGCCGTCTTGGACCGACATGTCTCCAACCCCAGGCGCTGTGTCCCATTCGGTGAGGTCACGATGTTCCAATCGGTGAGGCGCTGGTTGTCCGGGGGGCGGTTGGGCGCCCAGGCGTCTGGCTTTTCTGCCGTGGAAACGTGGGCGGGTCGAGCCGGCTTTCGCTTCCGCAAGGCGCAGGACCGCAGCCGCTTCCTCATCGAAACCACCTCCAACGGCTTCGAACTGCGCGTGGAATGGGG
>CAIVGK010000017.1 GCA_903905475.1 uncultured Burkholderiales bacterium
GCGCGGCCGACCCCGGCTTGAGTGACTCCGCCGCTGTCAATCGACAGGTACATGTGATGCGCGAGCTAACGACTTGCGAACGTCTGCTTAGACGCGATACGACTGACTACAACGGGTCGTCCAGAGACATCAAGCGATCTCACCCCGTGGTCGGCTGAAGGGCGCCTTGCTGACCTTCGCTCCACCTGACCCGTGCGCTCCCGTTCAGGTGAAGAACTGCTCGCCAGCCCTCAGCGCTCGGCGTCCCGCGAGTCCCGCATCCGTCGCGGCGGCACGCGGATCCAGGTCAACACGACCAAGGCGCCGAATGCCACGTAAAGCACCGTGAAGACCCAGGCCGGCGCGTTCCAGTAGAGGATCGCACTCACCCAGCGCTGGACGAACCCAGTTTCGGCGCCCGAGCCCCGCAAGGCATCCTCCCAGACCGTGAGCGGGCAGGCGTACCCCAGCAGCGACTCGACGACCACGAAGCCGATGGCCGCCAAGTGCAGGCCGCGTAACCACGGATTCGTGCACCACCGGCGACTCATGGCAAAGCCGATCCAGATCGCCGCGAGGCCCCCGACGACGAAGACCACGAAGGCGGCGTGCAGAACCAGGATGAGGTCGGCAAGCATGCCGCCGATCTTCGCGCATCGCCTGAGGCTGGGTACAGCGCAGCAGTTGGCGCCGCCCGACCAGTTCAGCCCCCCTTCCCTACCCAATGCTGCGGAAAAACTCGCTCGATCAGTCCGCGCGTAACCCGTTGATTTCAAAGGGTGCCGGTCCGGGCCTTTGCGGACTTCGAGCCACTCGCGGAGAGCGAGGCCGGAGAGAAGATTGGCCACGAGAGAGCGAAACCGGCCCTGGAGCGTGCCACGGTGGCGACCGGCGAAGTCCGCAGCCTTCCGCACGAACCCGCGACAACACGCGGCTTCTGGCGCGATCGGACGAAAAAAAGCCCCAACCGAGAGTGGTTGGGGCTTCGGGACTGGTGGAACCGGGGGGAATCGAACCCCCGTCCGCAAGCCATCATCAGGTAGTTCTACATGCGTAGCTGACTGATTTGGTTTTAAAGATGATCACCGCGCAGCAGCACGCTGAGATCACCTCGATTCACTTGATTTGATCCTGAGCCGAGTGACCCGGTACAGGACGAGCCCATGTGTATGACTTCGCAGCTTTTAGGTGTTACCCCTCAAACCCAGCCCATCGGCCAACTGTTGCGAAGCTCACCGGTTTTAAGCGGCGAGTGCGAACGTAGAGTCGTTTGCAGTTACTTTGTTTCCAGTGGTTTTACGAGCGAACTGGTGCTCGGCATGCCCTAGTCCAAATCCGAACCCACGTCGAAACCAGGTCGGTCCCAGAACGAAGCAGTTTAGGCCATTGCCAGCCATTGCAAGAGGTCTTGTGGGGTGTTGGCGATGTGATGCGCGCCCCAGGCTTCCACCGGTTCGCCCAGCCCCAGATAGCCCCACTTCGCAGCGACGGTTTTCATCCCGGCGGCTCGCCCGGCTTGCACGTCGCGCAGGTCGTCTCCGACGTAAAAGCAGCGGGTGGGATCGACCTTCATGCGGCGCGCGGCTTCCAGCAGTGGCTCGGGATGGGGTTTGGCGTGCGGTGTCGAGTCGCCGCCGATCACCACAGCGGCGCGCTCGAACAGGCCCAGCGCGCGTGACAGCGGATCAGCCAACCGGATCGACTTGTTGGTGACAATGCCCCAGGGCAGCGAACGAGACTCGAGCGAGCGCAGCAATTGATCCACGGCGTCGAAGATGCGGGTGTCGCGCGTCATGCGCGATTCGTAGCGCGTGAGGAACTCGTCTCGAAGCGGCTCGAAGGTCGCGTCACCCGGAATCACGCCAAAAGCTTCGCACACCAGCCCGCGCGCGCCCGAACCCACCGCTGCGCGCAGTCGGTCGTAAGGGGCGTCGGGCAAGCCACGGGCGCGCAGCATGTCATTGGCAGCCCCTGCCAGATCGGGCGCACTGTCGATGACCGTGCCGTCGAGGTCGAACAGGACCGCTTCAACGATGAAGCTCATGCGGGCCTGCGGCAAGCGATCATGTAGTTGACGCTGGTGTCGCCAGACAACCAGTAGCGCCTCGTGAAGGGGTTGTATTCGAGCCCGCACGCCTCGTTGACCACCAGACCCGCCGCTCGGCAGTGGCTGGCGAGCTCACTGGGTTTGATGAATTTGGCGTACTCGTGCGTGCCCTTGGGCAGCAGTTTGAGAATGTGCTCGGCGCCCACGATGGCAAACAGAAATGCCTTGGGGTTGCGGTTGATGGTCGAAAAGAACAGCCAGCCGCCGGGTTTCACCAACTTGGCGCAGGCAGCGACCACCTGCGACGGGTCCGGCACGTGCTCGAGCATTTCCATGCAGGTCACCACATCGAAACTGGCCGGAACCTCTTCGGCCAGCGCCTCGGCAGCGACCTCTCTGTATTGAACAGATGGGGTACCTGCCTCCAGCGCGTGCAATGAAGCCACCCGCAGGGCCTTGGTTGACAGATCGATGCCCAAAACATCCGCGCCAAGACGGGCCATGGCGTCAGACAGGATGCCACCGCCGCAACCGATGTCCACCACGCGCTTGCCGCGAACGCCGGCACGTTGATCGATCCAGTCCAGCCGCAAAGGGTTGATCTGGTGCAAGGGCCGGAACTCACTTTCGGGATCCCACCAACGGTGGGCCAATTCGCTGAACTTGGCGATTTCCTGGGGATCGACGTTCACTGCCATTTCCTTGCTCTCCAAAGAAAAACCCCGCCGAAGCGGGGTTGTTCGACCACTTGCGGGAACCGCTTACTTCTTGGTACCGACGAACTCGATCTCGACACGGCGGTTCTTGGCGCGGCCTTCTGCCGTCTTGTTGTCAGCCACGGGCTGCTTCTTGCCCTTGCCTTCGGTGTAGACGCGGTTCTTTTCAACGCCCTTGGCCACCAAATAAGCCTTGACAGCCTCGGCACGACGCACCGACAGCTTGTCGTTGTAGGAATCGGAGCCCACCGAGTCGGTGTGACCGACGGCGATGATGACCTCGAGATTGATGCTGCCGAGCTTGCTGATGACGCCGTCAAGCTTGGCCTTGCCTTCGGCCTTCAAGACTGACTTGTCGAAGTCAAAGAAAGCATCGGCTGCAAAGGTCACCTTTTGGCTGACCGGAGCGACGATCACCGGAACGACTGCCGGCGCGGCAGCGGACTCGGGCTGTGCCGCTACCTTGGCAGCCTTCGGCGCGCCGTCACAACCTGGCTGAGCCGTCGCTGGCGTCCAGTTGGCATCACGCCAGCACAACTCATTGGTGCCATTCTTCCAAGTCAACCCGTTCGGATTGACCCAGTTATCAACCTTGGCCGTTTGGGCAGATGCACCAAAGGTCGCACAGGCCATTGCAATGACCGCGAACAGCGATACCACCTTATTCATTTTCTTCATGGTTTTCCTCTTAAGCGAAGGTGCAATTAAGTCTGCAGAAATATTCCGAACGGCAGCCGGTTTCGTGCGGCAACGAGCCAAAACGCATCAAATTTCCAACTTTTCGATTGTGCCATAGGGGTTTCGAGACGTTTGTGACAGCCTTGAATGCGAGGGGGCCTTAGCACGGCTGTCGCATCAAAGCAACACACGCCGCCCCCTACAATCAGCGGCTTCGAGCCCGACTGCGGCGCCTGTCCCCGTCCAATACTCTGCGCTCTGCGCGAATCCCCAGCATGAGCCAGTTCGCCAAAGAAACACTGCCCGTCAGTCTCGAAGAGGAAATGCGGCGGTCTTATCTCGACTACGCCATGAGCGTGATCGTGGGCCGGGCCCTGCCGGACGCAAGAGACGGCTTGAAGCCGGTTCACAGACGCGTGCTGTTCGCCATGCACGAGTTGAGCAACGACTGGAACCGGCCCTACAAGAAGTCAGCTCGCATCGTGGGCGACGTGATCGGCAAATATCACCCGCACGGGGATCAGTCGGTCTACGACACCATCGTGCGCATGGCGCAGGATTTCTCGCTGCGTCACATGCTCGTCGACGGTCAGGGCAACTTCGGATCGGTGGACGGCGACAACGCCGCAGCCATGCGGTACACCGAAATCCGCCTGGCCAAGATCGCCCACGAAATGCTGGCGGACCTGGACAAGGAAACCGTCGACTTCGGCCCGAACTACGACGGCAGCGAAAAAGAGCCGCTCGTGATGCCCAGCCGGCTGCCGAACCTGCTGGTCAACGGCTCGGGTGGCATCGCCGTGGGCATGGCCACCAACATTCCGCCGCACAACCTCAATGAAGTGGTCGATGCCTGCCTTCACTTGCTGAAGAACCCGGCCGCCACCATCGATGAGTTGATGGAAATCATGCCGGCGCCGGACTTCCCGACCGCCGGCATCATTTACGGACTCAACGGCGTGCGCGACGGTTACCGAACCGGACGCGGTCGCGTGGTGATGCGTGCCAAGTGCCATTTCGAAGACATCGACAAGGGCCAGCGCCAGTCGATCATCGTCGACGAGATCCCCTACCAGGTGAACAAGAAGAACCTGCTCGAGCGCATGGCCGAGCTGGTGCACGAGAAAAAGATCGAAGGCATCAGCCACATCCAGGATGAGTCCGACAAGGACGGCATGCGCGTCGTCATCGAGCTCAAGCGCGGCGAAGTGCCCGAGGTGGTGCTCAACAATCTGTACAAGCAAACGCAGCTGCAAGACACGTTCGGCATGAACATGGTGGCGCTGATCGACAACCAGCCCAAGCTGTGCAACCTGAAAGACCTGATCGCGGTGTTCCTCGAGCACCGCCGGGAAGTGGTCACGCGCAGAACCGTGTTCGAGCTGCGCAAGGCGCGCGAACGCGGTCACGTGCTCGAAGGTCTGGCGGTGGCGCTGGCCAACATCGACGAGTTCATCGAGACCATCAAGGCATCGCCCACCCCGCCGGTGGCCAAGGCCGCCTTGATGAGCAAGAGCTGGGATTCGTCGATGGTGCGTGACATGCTGGCGCGCGCCGAGGGCGAAGCGCCGGGCGGGCGTGAGGCCTTTCGCCCCGAAGGTCTGCCCAAGAGCTTCGGCTTGCAAGCCGATGGCCTGTATCGCCTGAGCGAAGACCAGGCCGGCGAAATCCTGCAAATGCGTCTGCAGCGCCTGACCGGGCTCGAGCAAGACAAGATCATCAGTGAATACAAGGAGGTGATGACCACCATCGCCGACTTGCTCAACATCCTGTCGACGCCTGAGCGCGTGACATCGATCATCAGCGGCGAGTTGACGGCCATCAAGCTGGAGTTCGGCCAAACCAAGATCGGCGCTCGGCGCAGCGTGATCGAACACAACGCGCAAGACCTCGGCACCGAGGACCTGATCACGCCCACCGACATGGTGGTCACGCTCAGCCACACCGGTTACTTCAAGAGCCAGCCGCTGGCCGAATACCGCGCCCAAAAGCGTGGCGGCCGCGGCAAGCAGGCCACGCAGACCAAGGAAGACGACTGGGTCGAGCAGTTGTTCATCGCGAACACGCACGACTACATCCTGTGCTTCACCAACAAGGGCCGCGTCTACTGGCTGAAGGTCTGGGAAGTGCCGCAGGGTTCGCGCAACTCGCGCGGCAAGCCGATCGTCAACATGTTCCCCCTGCTGCCCGGCGAAAAGGTGAATGTGGTGTTGCCGCTGACCGGCGAGGCGCGCACCTTCCCGGCCGAACGATTCGTGTTCATGGCCACGGCCAAAGGCACCGTCAAGAAGACGCCGCTCGACGACTTCAGCAACCCGCGCAAGGCCGGCATCATCGCGGTGGATCTGGACGAGGGCGACTTCCTCATCGGGGCGGCCATCACCGACGGGCAGCACGATGTGATGCTGTTCAGCGACGCCGGCAAGGCAGTGCGCTTCGATGAAAACGACGTGCGCCCGATGGGTCGCAACGCCCGCGGTGTGCGCGGCATGGCGCTCGAAGACGCCCACAGCGTGATCGCCATGCTGGTGGCCGAAGACGAGACGCAAAGTGTGCTGACGGCCACGGTCAATGGCTTTGGCAAACGCACCAGCATCGTCGAGTACACGCGCCATGGCCGCGGCACCAAAGGCATGATCGCGATGCAGCAAACCGACCGCAACGGCAAGGTCGTGGCGGCCACGCTGGTGCATCCCGACGATGAAATCATGCTGATCACCGACAAGGGCGTGCTGGTGCGCACCCGTGTGTCAGAGATCCGCGAACTCGGGCGCGCCACGCAAGGCGTCACGCTGATCGCGCTCGATGCTGGATCGACCTTGAGCGGCCTGCAGCGCATCGTCGAAAACGATGTGAATGCCACCGACGGCAACACCGACACAGATACCCCCACCGGCGACGACGATGAGTCGCCATCCACCGAGAGCCTCTGATGAAACGACTCCTTGCCCTCAGCGTCCTGTGCCTCGCCTTCGGCGCCCAAGCCCAATCCGCTGCCACGCTACCGACATCGCAAGCCAAGAAGGATCTTGTCAGCAAGATCCTCGTTCTGCAGCAACCTGACGTCGAACTGCTGGCGCGCAATCTGGCCCAAGAACCCGCTGGCCGCATGCTCCAGGAAGCCGGCCGTGTCCTGCAAACCCAGGTGGCCGACGACAAGCGCGATGCGATCGCCAGATCGCTCGAAGCGAGTGCCAAGAAGTACATCGACGAAGCCGTGCCGCTGGTGCGCGAGCGCGCCATCAAGCTGGCTCCGTCGACGATCGGAGCCTCGCTCGAAGAGCGTTTCACCGAAGACGAGCTCAAGGGACTGATCGCCTGGCTTGAATCACCCACCTTCAAGAAGTACCAGCAAGTCGCGCCTGAAATTCAACGCAACTTCATGCAAAAGCTGGTGACTGATGCGCGCCCAGCCATCGAGCCCAAGCTCAAGACGCTTGAAGAAAGCGTGCGCGCCACCCTCATGGCCGCAGGCTCTGGCTCGTCGCCGGCACGGGCTGCGGCTCCTGCTGGCAAGCCACCAGCGAAAGCCCCCACCAAGTAACAGTTACATGCCACGTCCGTTCAATTTCTCGGCCGGGCCGGCGACTCTTCCCACCGAGGTCCTGGAGCAAGCCGCTGCCGAGATGCTGGACTGGCGCGGCAGCGGCGTCAGCGTGATGGAGATGAGTCATCGCAGTCGCGAGTTCATTTCCATCTGTGACGACGCCGAGCGTGATCTGCGTGACCTGCTGGCGGTGCCGGCGCACTTCAAGATCTTGTTCATGCAAGGCGGTGGCCTGGGTCAAAACGCCATCGTGCCGATGAACCTGATCGGTCGCGCGGCCAGCCAGACGGCCGATTTCGTGCTGACGGGATCGTGGTCGGTCAAGTCGCATGCCGAGGCGCGTCGCTACGGCCAGGCGCATGTGGCCGCGTCGAGCGTGGCTGAGCGCCCTGCCCGTCTGCCCGATGCCGCTGACTGGCAGCTCAGCGCGAACCCGTCGTACGTGCACCTGTGCAGCAACGAAACCATCGACGGCATCGAGTTCCATGACTTGCCGGATCTGCAGTCGCTGGGCTGCGATGCGCCACTGGTGATCGACTGCTCGTCGCATGTGGCGTCGCGTCCCATCGACTGGAGCCGCATCGGCATTGCCTACGCGGGCGCCCAGAAGAACATCGGCCCGGCCGGCTTGACTCTGGTGTTCGTGCGCGAGGACCTGCTCGACCATGCCTTGCCGATCTGCCCGTCGGTGTTCAATTACCGCACCGTGGCCGATCAGGGCTCGATGTTCAACACGCCGCCGACCTACGCGATCTACATCGCGGGGCTGGTGTTTCAGTGGCTCAAGCGCCAGACCGAGGCCACCCTGACCGGAATTGCCGCCATCGAAGCGCGCAACATCGCCAAGGCTCGGTTGCTGTATGACTTCATCGACGGCTCTGGCCTTTACCGAAACGAAGTCGACGCGAGCTGCCGCTCGCGGATGAACATTCCGTTCTTTTTGGCAGACGACGCCCTCAACGAGTCGTTCCTGAAGCAGGCCCGCGAGGCGGGTTTGCTGCAACTCAAGGGACACAAGTCGGTCGGTGGACTGCGTGCCAGCCTCTACAACGCGATGCCGCTGGCGGGCGTGCAGGCCTTGGTGAATCACATGCAAGCGTTCGAGGCACAACATGGCTGATGCGGCCCCCACGATCCCCCCTGAGCTGCTGGCGCTGCGCGAGCAGATCGACGCGCTCGACCGCGACTTGCTGGCGCTGCTGAACCAGCGCGCCGCAGTGGCTTTGCAAGTCGGCGAGATCAAGAAAAAAGAAGGCTCGGTGGCCTTTCGGCCGGAGCGCGAAGCGCAGGTCATCGATGGCTTGAAGGCCCTCAATCAGGGGCCACTGGCATCGGACAGCGTGGCGCCCATCTGGCGCGAAATCATGTCGGCCTGCCGCTCGCTCGAGTCCCCGATGCGGGTGGCCTATCTGGGCCCTGCCGGCACCTTCAGCGAATCGGCCACGCTGGGGTTCTTTGGTTCATCGATCGTGCGTGTGCCGTGTTCCAGCCTCGATGAGGTGTTCCGCTGCGCTACGGCCGGGGCCGCCGATTTCGGCGTGGTGCCGGTCGAAAACTCCACCGAAGGCGTCATCGCACGGTCGCTCGATTTGCTGCTGACCACCCCGCTGACCATCATCGGCGAGACCAGCATCCTCGTGCGTCACAACCTGCTGCGACGGGAAAATTCGCTGGCCGACATTGAAGCCGTGTGCGCACACCCGCAGGCGCTGGCGCAGTGCCAGGACTGGCTCTCGGCCCACCTGCCCCATGTCGAGCGGCGTGGTGTGTCGAGCAATGCCGAAGGCGCGCGCCTGGCCAGTCTCGATGTGCGCCTGGCCGCGGTGGCGGGTGAGCGTGCCGGCGCCGAATTCGGCTTGCACGTGGTCGCCCCGGCGATCCAGGACGACGCGCACAACCGCACCCGTTTCGCGGTGGTCACCCACCCGCAGCGCCAGCCTGCGCCCCAAGCCTCTGGCCACGACTGCACCAGCCTGGTGGTGTCGGTGGCCAATCGGCCTGGTGCGGTCCACGACATGCTCGTTCCGCTGAAGACCCACGGCGTGTCGATGACGCGCTTCGAATCACGCCCGGCGCGCTCGGGCCAGTGGGAGTACTACTTCTACATCGATCTGGAAGGCCACCCCAGCCAGCCGAAGATGGCCGCCGCACTGAAAGACCTGCGTGAGGTCTGCGCCTTCTTCAAGCTGCTGGGCAGCTATCCCATCGACGTTCACTGAGCGCGAAGTTTCAGGCGATGTTCAAGCAACTCGGTGTGATCGGCTGTGGGCTCATGGGTGGGTCTTTTGCGTTGGCGCTGCGCCGCGCAGGACTGGTCAAGCGTGTGGTGGGCTACAGCAAGTCGCCATCCACCACCGACAAGGCACGCCGCATGGGCGTGATCGATCAGGCCGCCGAGTCGGCGCTGCTGGCCGTGTCGGGCTCGGACATCGTGCTGATGGCGGTGCCCGTGGCAGCCAGTGAAGCCACATTTCGGGCCATCCTGCCGCTGATCGAGCCCGGTGTGCTGCTGATGGACGTGGGCTCGACCAAGCGCGATGTGGTCGATGCGGCCATCCGCTCGCTCAAGGATCGGCTGCCCAACTTTGTGCCGGCGCACCCCATCGCCGGCAAGGAAGTCGCGGGCATCGAGCACGCCGACGCCACGCTTTACCAGGGGCAACAAGTCATCCTCACCCCGTTGCCACAAACCTCGCCTGATTTGATCCAAAAAGCCACCGATGTCTGGGCGGCGATCGGCTCGCAGGTCTTGCGCATGACGCCGGAGAACCACGATGCCGCCTTCGCGGCCGTCAGCCACCTGCCGCATCTGCTGGCCTTTGCCTATGTGAACGGCGTGGCCAGACAACCCGACGGTGCGGACTTCCTGTCGCTGGCCGGCCCGGGTTTTCGCGACTTCACCCGCATCGCCGCCGGCGACCCCGCTATGTGGCGCGACGTGCTGGTGGCCAACCGCGACGAACTGGGCAAGCAGTTGCAGCATTTCCGCCAGGCGCTCGAAGCGATGGAATACGTGATGAAGAGCGGCAACTCGGAAGCCCTTGAAGAGTTGATCCGTGCCGCCTCGTGTGCACGCGCAGGCTGGACGCCTGCCGCCACCAAGGGCAACGCTGCATCGCGTTGAGACCACGATGTACAGCACCGACCATCTCGATATCCCCCCTTTGCTGAGCGCTGCCGGAACGGTGCGCCTGCCAGGCTCCAAGAGCATCTCGAATCGTGTGCTGCTGCTGGCTGGGCTGAGCGAAGGCACCACGGTCATTCACGATCTGCTCGACTCCGACGACACGCAGGTGATGCTGGCCGGGCTGCGCACGCTGGGTTGCCGCGTGGAGGCGATCGACACCGAAACCGGCTTCGGCAGCCTGAGCATCAGCGGCCTGGGCGGGCGACTCGACGTGCGCGAGGCCGCGCTTTTTCTCGGCAACGCCGGCACCGCCATGCGTCCGCTGACCGCCGCGTTGGCCATGCTGGCGGCCACGCAAAACGGCTGCTTCGAGTTGAGTGGCGTGGCGCGCATGCACGAGCGCCCGATCGGCGATCTGGTCGACGCGCTGCGCCCGCTGGGCTGCCGCATCGACTACCTGGGGCAGCCGGGCTTTCCGCCGCTGAAGCTGCTGCCGGGCAACGAGCCGCTGGATTTGTCGGTGCCGATCCGCGTGCGCGGCGATGTGTCGAGCCAGTTCCTCACGGCCATGCTGCTGGCCTTGCCGCTGCTGACCGCCGATCAACCGGCCGTCGTCGAGATCGACGGCGAGCTCATCTCCAAGCCCTACATCGAGATCACGCTCAATTTGCTGGCGCGCTTTGGCATCAAGGTGCAGCGCGACGGCTGGCAGCGTTTCGTGATTCCGAGCGGCAGCCGTTACCAGTCACCGGGCAGCATCCACGTCGAGGGCGATGCCTCGTCGGCGTCTTACTTCGTCGCGCTGGGCGCCATCGCGGCGACCGAACAGCCGCTGCGCATCGAAGGCGTGGGAACCGATTCGATCCAGGGTGACCTGCGCTTCATCGAGGCCGCGCGCTCGATGGGCGCCGAAGTGTCAGGCGGCGCGGGCTGGATCGAAGTGCGACGCGGTCGCTGGCCGCTGGCTGCCATCGACCTGGACTGCAACCACATCCCCGACGCGGCGATGACGCTGGCGGTGATGGCGCTGTACGCCGACGGCACGACCCGCTTGAGCCACATCGCAAGCTGGCGCGTCAAGGAAACCGACCGCATCGCAGCCATGGCCACCGAGTTGCGCAAGCTCGGGGCGTCGGTGGTCGAAGGCGCGGATTTCATCGAGATCACGCCGCCGACGGTCTGGAAAGCTGCGGCGATCCACACCTACGACGACCACCGCATGGCGATGTGCTTCTCGCTGGCGGCTTGCAACGCGCTGGCGGGACAGTCCCCTGCGGTGCCGGTTCGCATCCTCGACCCGAAGTGCGTGGGCAAGACCTTCCCTGACTACTTCGAGACTTTCTTTTCGGTGGCACACACCCGGCCCGAATGGATCCCGGTGATCGCCGTCGATGGCCCCACCGCTTCGGGCAAGGGCACGCTCGCCGGCGTGCTGTCCGACAAGCTGGGCTACCACGTGCTTGACTCCGGCGTGCTCTACCGCGCCACCGCGCTGGCCGCCATCGATGCCCGGATTGACGCCACGGATGAGCCGGCCTTGGCCGCGTTGGCCGAAGGCCTCGACATCAACTTCAAGGGCGGCGTGGTGCGCCTGGGCGGCGAAGAGGTGACCAGCCGCCTGCGTCAGGAAGACGTGGGTCTGCTGGCCTCCAGGATTTCGGCGCTGCCCCAGGTGCGTCAAGCGCTGCTCAGGCTGCAGTTGTCGTTTCGCCGGCTGCCGGGCCTGGTGGCTGACGGGCGAGACATGGGCACGGTGGTTTTCCCCGACGCCCGACTCAAGGTCTACCTCACGGCCAGCGCTGAAGCACGGGCGCAAAGACGCTTTTCGCAGTTGGCCACCATGGGCCTTTCCACTACACTCGAGGGCTTGCTGGCTGATTTGCAGGATCGCGACGCGCGGGATCAAAACCGCGCTGTTGCGCCGCTCAAACCAGCCGCAGATGCGGTGCTTCTAGACAACTCGACGCTGTCCATCGGTTCATCGACCGAAACGCTGTTGAATATCTGGAGCCAGCGCAGTTCGTTCGCTTGAAGTTTCGCGGCCACCGGCTGCGCAGTTCAATCAGCGGATCAGGTCCATCGCCCTCCCTTCGCGCCGTTCGAGGCGCAACGGGGCGGTGGTTTTTGCAACTCAAACCCGCAGCCACGGCTGCACCGGAAATACCTCCATGTCACAAAACCAAACTACCACCACCGAAGGTGCGGACTCTTTTGCCGCCATGTTCGAGGAATCGCTGTCGCGCTCTGAAATGCGCATGGGCGAAGTCATCACCGCTGAGGTGGTGCGTGTCGAACACAGCTTCGTGGTGGTCAACGCCGGACTGAAGTCCGAGGCTTACGTTCCCATCGAAGAATTCAAGAACGATCACGGCGAACTCGAAGTCCAGGTCGGCGACTTCGTTTCGGTCGCGATCGATGCCGTCGAAAACGGCTACGGCGACACCATCTTGTCGCGCGACAAGGCCAAGCGCCTGGCCTCGTGGCTGTCGCTCGAGACCTCGCTGGAATCGGGTGAGTTCGTCACCGGCACGGTCAACGGCAAGGTCAAGGGCGGCCTGACGGTGCTCGTCAACGGCATCCGCGCCTTCCTGCCAGGTTCGCTGCTCGACACCCGTCCGGTCAAGGACATGAGCCCGTTCGAGGGCAAGACCATGGAGTTCAAGGTCATCAAGCTCGACCGCAAGCGCAACAACGTCGTGTTGTCGCGCCGCGCTGTGGTTGAAGCCTCGATGGGCGAAGAACGCGCCAAGCTGCTGGGCACGCTGGCCGAAGGCTCCATCGTGAGCGGCGTGGTCAAGAACATCACCGAGTACGGTGCGTTTGTTGACCTCGGCGGCATCGACGGCCTGCTGCACATCACCGACATGGCATGGCGTCGCGTGCGTCACCCCAGCGAAGTCGTGCAAGTCGGCCAGGAACTGCAAGCCAAGATCCTCAAGTTCGACGCCGAGAAGAACCGCGTTTCACTGGGCATCAAGCAACTGGGCGACGATCCATGGCACGGCGTTGCACGCCGTTACCCGAACAGCACGCGTCTGTTCGGCAAGATCACCAACATCGCCGACTACGGCGCATTTGTCGAGATCGAACCCGGCATCGAAGGCCTGGTGCACGTCTCGGAAATGGACTGGACCAACAAGAACGTGGCTCCTTCGAAGCTCGTGACCCTGGGCGACGAAGTCGAAGTCATGGTCCTCGAGATCGACGAAGACAAGCGCCGCATCAGCTTGGGCATGAAGCAGTGCAAGGCCAATCCTTGGGAAGAGTTCTCTTCGACCGTTCAGCGCGGCGACCGCGTCAAGGGCCCCGTCAAGTCGATCACCGACTTCGGTGTGTTCGTTGGCCTGGCTGCTGGCATCGACGGTCTGGTTCACCTGTCCGACCTGTCGTGGCACGAGCCAGGCGAAGCGGCTGTTCGCAACTACAAGAAGGGCCAGGAAGTCGAAGCGATCGTTCTGGCCGTCGACGTCGAACGCGAGCGCATTTCGCTGGGCATCAAGCAGCTCGACAGCGACCCGTTCACGACCTACACGTCGACCAATGACCGTGGCGCCATCGTCACGGGTCACGTCAAGACGGTGGACGCCCGTGGCGCTGAAGTGCAACTGGCTGACGATGTGACGGCCTACCTGCGCGCTTCTGAAATCAGCCGTGACCGCGTGGAAGACGCACGCAACGTGCTCAAGGAAGGCGACGAAGTCAACGCCCTGATCATCAACGTCGACCGCAAGACGCGTTCGATCCAGTTGTCGATCAAGGCCAAGGACAACGCCGACAACCAAGAAGCCATGCAGCGCCTGTCGCAGACGAGCGAGCGTGAAAGCGCTGGCACGACGAGCCTGGGTGCCCTGCTGCGCGCCAAGCTGGACAACCAGGGCAACACCTGAGTCTGAGCAGGTGCCGACCGCCGTGGACGGAACCAAAGAGGGGATGACCCGTTCGGATCTCGTGGGTCAGCTGGCGGAGAAATTCGACAAGCTGACCCACCGTGACACCGAGTTCGCGGTCAAGACCATCATCGATGCGATGTCCGATGCGCTCGCGCGCGGGCACCGCATCGAGATCCGCGGCTTTGGCAGCTTCTCGATCAACCGCCGGCCACCCCGGGTGGGGCGAAACCCCCGCTCCGGCGAGCAGGTGGTGGTTCCCGAGAAGCTGGTTCCGCACTTCAAGCCGGGCAAGGCACTGCGTGAGGCCGTCGACGCCAATCTGCCTGCCGATGAGGCCATGCTCGATGTCACAGGGCGATCTGCGTCCTGAGCGTGCTGCCTTGACGTTCGGGCCCATGGGCTCGATGGACTTCGTGGAGACATCGTGCGCGTGATCACCTGGGTGCTTCGCGCCTTCATTTTTTTTGCGTTGTTCGCCTTTGCGCTGAACAACCAGCACGACGCGAGCGTGCGCTGGTTCTTTGGCTACAAATGGGCTGCCCCGATGGTGTTCATCGTGCTGGCGGCGTTTGGCCTGGGTTGCGCTTTCGGTGTGCTTGCGATGGTTCCGAGCTGGTGGAAGCACCGCCGCGTGGCCAGACGCATGCCTTCGGCGATGGCCGACGTCGACACGGCCGTCGCGCCCAAGACTGCCACCTCCGTTCCAGAACACCCGCCACGTGATGGACTTTGATCTGCAGTGGCTGCTGCTGGGCCTGCCCATCGCGTTTGCCCTGGGCTGGTTGGCGTCGCGTCTGGACCTGCGGCAACTCAAGGGCGATCAACGTGAGACGCCCAAGGCCTATTTCAAGGGCCTCAATCTGCTGCTCAACGAACAGCACGACAAGGCCATCGACGCCTTCATCGAGGCCGTCCAGCAAGACCCCGACACCAGCGACCTGCACTTTGCACTGGGCTCGCTGTTCCGTCGCCGTGGCGAGTACGAGCGGGCGGTTCGCGTGCATCAGCACTTGCTCAGCCGCGCCGATCTGCCCGCCGCCGAGCGCGAGCGCGCCCAGCACGCGCTGGCGCAGGATTTCATGCGCGCCGGTCTGTTCGACCGGGCCGAGTCGGCGCTGCATGCGCTCGAAGGCACGGCCTACGACACCGACGCGCGGCTGTCCCTGCTGACGCTGCACGAGCGTTCGCGCGACTGGCGCGCCGCCGTCGACGACGCGCTCAGGCTGGAGCGCGGCAGCACCGGCTCGTACGCCTCGCGCATCGCTCATTACTGGTGTGAACTGGCCCTGGAAGCCGACGCCAGACAACAAGGCGACGACGCCGACAGCGCGCTCAAGCGAGCACGCGATGCCTCGCCGCAATCCGCACGGCCGCTGGTGATGGCCGGCCGAAGGCTGGCGCGGCTGGGCCGCCACGCCGAGGCGCTGGCCGCTTGGGATGAATTGCTGGTGGCTCATCCGGTCAGCTTCAATTTGGTGGCCAGTGAGTACGCCCACAGCGCCATCGCCGGTTCGGCACAGGATGCGGCCCGCTTGCGATTGCTCGCGCTGCACCACAAGAAGCCAAGCATCGACCTGCTCAACGCCATCGGGCTGCTCGACTCCGACGTGGCCTCACGGCTGGATCGCTCGCGCACGCAGTTGTCTTTGCTGCCCACCCTGTCGTCGGCCCAGGCGGTGCTTCGCGCACACGAGACGTCAGCCACCGCCATGCTGCCAGCCGACATCGAAGCGCTGAACGTGGTGATCGGTCGGGCAGCCAAGGCGGGCCAGCGCTATCGCTGTGCGGGCTGCGGTTTCGAGGCACAGGCTCATTACTGGCAATGCCCGGGCTGCCTGGGCTGGGACACCTACCCCCCGCAGCGCGTCGAAGAGTTGTGAAGACGTTCATGGCGGGCCATCCCTCGACCGAGCTTTACCTGCGCATCCTGAGACGGGTGCGCCCGCACTGGAAGACCTTCGCGCTGGGGATCGTCGCGATGGTCTGCTTTGCGATCACCGAAACCGCCTTGCCGGCGCTGCTCAAGGAACTGCTCGATGGCAGCTTCGTCAACCGTGACCCGACCGCCGCCTACAAGACGCCGCTGATGCTGGTGGGTCTGTTCCTCGCGCGTGGCATTGCCGATTTCGCGCACGTGACCACCCTGAACTCGGTGGCCTGCAAGGTCATCCTGCAACTTCGCATCGACATGTTCGAGCGGCTGCTGCATCTGCCGGCAAGCCATTTCGACCGCGAGCCCAGCGCCGTGCTGATGTCCAAGCTGACCTACAACGCGCAGCAGGTCAGCCCGATCATCACGGTGTCTTTGATCACCATCGTCAAGGACGGCCTGTGCATCGTCGGCTTGCTCGGCTACATGCTCTATCTGAACTGGCAGTTGTCGCTGGCGTTCTTCACCGTGCTGCCGGTGATCGCCTACGCCATCCGCTCGGTCAGCCGGCGACTGCGGGGCCTGAGCCAGGGCCAGCAATCGTCGATGGGCACGATGTCGCACGTCGTCGACGAGGTCATTGGTGGCCACCGCGAGATCAAGATCTTCGCCGGTGAGGCGTATGAATCGCATCGCTTCTACCAGGTGGCCAACGCGCTGCGCCGCTACACGATGAAGGCCATCACCACGTCGGCAGCCAACGGTCCGATGGTGCAGTCGATCGCCGTGCTCGCGCTGGCGGGGATCATCTATTTCGCGTCGATGCAATCGCAGGGCAACCACCTGACCGTGGGCGGCTTCGTGTCTTTCTTCGGCGCCATGGCGCTGATGCTGGCGCCGCTCAAGCGGCTGTCGAACGTCAACGAGGTGCTACAGCGCGGCCTGGCCGCCGCGGCCAGCGTGTTCGAGATCATCGACACCCCCAATGAGCCCGACAAAGGCACACGCACGCTGGGCCGCTCCACCGGCCACCTGCAATTCGAGGGCGTCGGTTTTCGCTACCCGCGGGCCGATCGGGATGCGCTGGTCGACATCCACCTTGACATCCGCCCCGGTGAGTCGGTGGCGCTGGTGGGCTCATCGGGCAGCGGCAAATCGACGCTGATGGCGACCATCCCGCGTTTTCACGCGCTGGGCAGCGGCACCATCCGGCTCGACGGCATCGACATCTGCGAGCTGAGCCTGGCCGATCTGCGCGCCAACATCGCGCTGGTCACCCAGCACGTGGTGCTGTTCAACGACACGGTGGCGGCCAACATCGCTTACGGAATCACCAACACCGCCAGCGAGGCCGACATCATTGCCGCCGCCGAGGCCGCGCACGCGATGGAATTCATCCGCGAACTGCCGCAGGGTCTGGCCACGCAGATCGGCGAAAACGGCGCGCGGCTGTCAGGCGGGCAACGCCAGCGCATCTCGATCGCGCGCGCACTGCTCAAGGACGCACCGATCCTGCTGCTCGATGAAGCCACGTCCGCACTCGACACCGAATCCGAGCGTCTGGTGCAAGTGGCGATCGACAACCTCAAGCGCGGACGCACCACGCTGACCATCGCGCACCGGCTGTCGACCATCGCCAACGCCGACCGCGTGGTGGTGATGGACCAGGGCCGCATCGCCGAAACCGGCACGCACAGCGAGCTGCTCGCGCAAGGCGGCATCTACTGCCGGCTGCATCGCATGCAGTTCGGCCAGGCCGATGCCTCGGCCGTCGGCGTCGAGGGCTGAATGGTGCCGGGCTCGCGCGCCGGATCCGGCGGGCTGGATCGAAACGAAGCGCCACGCATCCTGATCCTTCGGCTCAGTGCGATCGGCGATGTGGTGATGGCCAGCGGCTTGATACCGGCTTTGCGTTCGCGCTGGCCACACGCCCATGTGGCCTGGATGGTCGAGCCGGCGGCGCTGCCCTTGCTGGCGCACAACCCGCGCGTCGATGAACTGATCGTGTGGCCGCGAGGCGAATGGCGCCAGCTGTGGCGCGAACGCCGCTTCGTCACGCTGGCGCGGCGGATGCTGGCATTGCGCCGCACCCTGCGCGATGGCCGCTTCGATCTGGTGCTTGATTTGCAGGGTCTGCTCAAGAGTGCCCTGTGGAGCTGGCTCAGCGGCGCGCCCCGCCGCATCTGCCTGATCGGCCGCGAGGGCAGCCAGTGGCTCGCCACCGAACGGGTGATCCCGCCATCCGAGGGCGCCGCCAAACGCATGGGCACCGAATACCGCTACCTCGCCAGACACCTGGGCGTCGCCGAGGCTGCCTTTCAGCCCGATCTGGCGATCGGAACGACCGCCCGCGACGCCGCCCACGCGGCCCTGCGCGACGCGGGCATCGAGGCCGGGAAAGGCGCCTGCGTGGTGCTGTGCCCCTTCACGACACGGCCACAAAAGCACTGGTTCGAAGACCGCTGGATCGGCCTCGCCCACCGCCTGCGCACGGCCGGTTGGACGCCGGTGCTGCTGGGTGGGCCCGACGACCGCGAGGCCGCCGCGCGCATCGCCGCGGGGGTTCCCGGCCTCGTCAACCTGGTGGGGCAGCTCAAGCTCGACGCCAGCGTGGCGGTGGTCGCGCAAGCCGCACTGCTGATCGGCGTGGACACCGGCCTGACCCACATGGGCAGCGCCTTGAACGTGCCGACCGTGGCGCTGTTCGGTTCCACCTGCCCGTACTTCGACCCGGTGGCACCGCGCAGCCGCGTGCTCTATGAAAAGCTCGCGTGCTCGCCGTGCCGCCGCAACCCGACCTGTGATGGCCGCATCGACTGCATGCGCGCGCTCGAGGTCGATCGCGTGATGGCCGAGGCGTTGAGCGTGGCGGCGCTGGCGCCATGACCACGGTCAGTGTCTATTTCGTCGCCTCGCCGCTGCAGCTGCTGGCCGCTCGGCAGATCGCGCGCCATCACGAGGCGGGATCGCGCCAGGTCCTGATCTGGTACCAGCCAGGCGTCGCCCCGCAAGTGCACGCCGGCGATTGGGATGCCAGCAGCCACATGCCGCGGCCGCGCCAGGAGCCGCTGCCCGGGTGGTTCGGTGGCCAGCGTCGGCTGCTGGCCAACATCGATCTGCTGGCGGGTCTGGTGGGCCCCTGCGACACGCTGCACCTGCACAGCGCAGTGTTCGACTCCGAAGCCATCAACTATTTCCTGCGGGCACTGCCGCAACGCTGCGGCGCGCACACGGTGCGCGCGCGCATCCTGCCCGACGGTCTGATCAGCATCCGGCGCTACCCGCTGTCGCCGCTCAAGGCTGCGCTGCAGTGGTTTCGCAAGGTCAGGCGGATTCGGAACCCCTCGTTGAACTACTGGGTTTTCCGCGGCGATCGCATCGGCTCCGACGCACCGTTTTGCGACCGTGTCTATGTGCTGGCAGGCTGGCCGCACGAGTACGACCCCGCCAAGCTGGTGGTTCTGGAGCCGCTGGTCGAACGCCACCCGTCAGGCAGTGCTGACGATGCGGCACCGCGCGCACTGGTGATCGGCCAACCGCTGGTCGGCGCCGGCCTGATGGGTGCGGCCGACCGTGACGCGGTGGCGCTCGAGATCGAGCAGTGGCTGCTCGCGCAGCGCATCACGCACATCGACTACAAGGGGCACCCCAAGGATGCCCAGCGCGAACTCTGCCGCGACACCTACCGGGTGCTGGAGCTCGACGAGCCACTCGAGGTGTGGCTGAGCCACACGAACTACCGCGCCGTGGTGGGCGTGCGCTCGACGGCATTGCTGTTTGCCAGGCAACTGGCCGGCGAAGGCGCCGACGTGGTCGCCTTCGGTTGGGACCGCACCCGTTTCAAGTCCGACGAGGAGCGCACCGACATGCAGTCGGTGTTCGACCGTGTCGGTGTCATGCGTCGATGAAGCGCTCTCGCCCAGCCGCGCAAAGCCGATAGCATCGCTGCCTTCGCGAAGGTTTCGCGGGCCATTTCAAACTCAAGAAGGACACACCATGCAAACCACCGCTTCCGGGCTGCAGTACGAAGACACCACCACCGGCTCTGGCGCCGAGGCTGTGGCCGGTCAGCACGTCAGCGTGCATTACACCGGCTGGCTCTACAACGACGGGGTCAAGGGCACCAAGTTCGACAGCAGCAAGGACCGTGGCGATCCGTTCAGCTTTGGGCTGGGTGCTGGACAGGTGATTCGCGGCTGGGACGAAGGCGTCCAGGGCATGCGCGTGGGCGGCACCCGAGTGCTGGTGATTCCGGCCCCACTGGGCTACGGCGCTCGTGGCGCGGGCGGGGTGATCCCGCCCAACGCGACGTTGATGTTCGAAGTCGAACTGCTGGGCGTCTGACAGCCACAGCCGTCAGACACCCAGTGCTCGTCAGCGGTTGTTGAAACCGCCGCTGCGAGGACGGGCCGGCTTGAAGTCCGACCTGGGCGCTGCGCCACCTTCGGGGGCGCGGCGTGCCGGAGCCCGGTCAAACGGTCCGGCCGAACGCGGAGCGAATCCCTCTTCGCGACGCGGCGGATAGCCACCACCGTCACGGCTCGGTGCGAAAGGCTTGCCGAAACGCTTGTTCGCCGGGGCGCCTGAACGGTTGCCGAAGCCACCCGGACGGCTGTCGCCATCGCCGCCTGGACGCGGTGCGTACATGCGTGGTTCCGGGCTCTTGGGCTCGAGACCGACGATGGTGGCCACCGGGATGCTCTGGGTGGTGAACTGCTGGATGCGGCGAATCATGCCGGTGTCCATGCGCTCGCCCAGCGTGATCGCCAGACCGTTGCGCCCAGCACGGCCGGTGCGGCCGATGCGGTGCACGTAGTCCTCGGCCTTCATCGGCAAACCGTAGTTGATGACGTGGCTGATGCTCGGCACGTCGATACCGCGAGCGGCGACGTCGGTGGCCACCAGCACCTTGAGCTGCTGCGAGCGCAGGCCTTGCAACACGCGGTTGCGACGACCTTGTGGCATGCCGCCGTGCAGGGATGCGACCGCGTGGCCCATCTCGGCCAGACGATCGGCCAGCCAGTCGGCGTCGCGCTGCGTGCTGGTGAACACCAGGGCTTGCTCCATGCTGCGCTCGGTCAGGATGTGATCGAGCAGCGCATTCTTGTGGTGGTGGTTGTCAGCCCAGTGCAGGCGCTGTTCGATGTTCTCGTGGGTGTCGGTGTGCGAAGCGACGTCGATGCGCTGCGGATCGCGCAACAGGTTTTGCGCCAGGCGGCCCACATGGCCGGCAAAGGTAGCGCTGAACATCACCGTCTGGCGTTCGGCTGGCACGCTTTCAGCGATGGTGTTGATGTCGTCGATGAAGCCCATGTCGAGCATGCGGTCGGCTTCGTCGAGCACCAGCAGTTCGACGTTTTCAAGCACCGCCTTGCCGGTTTGCAGGTGGTCGAGCAAACGGCCAGGGGTCGAAATCAGGATGTCCAGCGGGCCGCGCAGCGCCTTGATCTGCGCTGGGTAGGGAACACCGCCCACGACCGTGGCCACGCGCAGACCCTGCACGTGACGACCGTAGGTGCTGGCCGCCTTGGCGACTTGCATGGCGAGTTCACGCGTCGGTGTCAGCACCAGGATGCGCGGGCCGTAGACCACCGAGCGATCGCGGCGCTGCGTGGTGTCGGCACGCGAGGCGATGATGCGCTGCAGCGCTGGCAGGATGAACGCCGCGGTCTTGCCGCTGCCGGTGCTCGACGACACCATCAGGTCATGGTTGGCCAGCGCCAGCGGGATCGCCTTCATCTGAACTTCAGTGGCGGATTCGTAGCCGGCGTCGGCCACGGCTTTGGACAGGGCTTCGTGCAGGCCCAGGGATTCGAATGTCATTGCATTGCTTTCAAGAATGCGGTGCCAGCGCTGCGCAAAGGCGCAACGCCCAAAGGCACCGGTCGGTTTTCGAGAACCGAACAGGTCAGGTCGCCAGGAGAACGTTCGCGAGGGAACAGTCAAAAGCGACGGCATCGCCGCCAACCGTTGCCTGAGGTGCCACGGTGGCACCTGCTCAGCGAAATCAGGACCTGCCTCACGTGAAAGCGTGGGAAGACCCGAAGGAGGTCAGAGGGGATGAACGAATCGTTCACAAGGGCAAAACGCCTAAAGGAGCCAATGCGATCGAAGCACTAGAGTCTACCCTGATACGCCGCCGAGCGGGGCGACATTTTCGGCGCGATCTCGAATCCGCAAATTCGCGATTCCCTGCGCCGCAAAGTATCCTCGCCAACCGTTTTCCACTTGCACCCATGGCTGGCATCCACATCACCGACATCGAGTCCGCCATCAACTGGTGGCGCGAGCGCTCGCCCTCACCCGACGGCATCACCGCGTGCCCCGAGGTTCGCGCCCTGGCCGAGGTGTACGCGCTGATGGTCTACCACCATGAAAGCGACTGCGACGACCGCTCGATGCCGGCCAAATCACTCGCTGCCTGGCTCGCGTGGTACGGCACCACGCCCGATGCGCCGTGCATCGCGATCTGCTCGACCAGCCAGGGCGACAGCGTGTGCAAGGGCTGCGGTCGACTGTTCGACGAGGTGCAGAACTGGCCGGCCATGAGTCCGGCCGAAAAGCGCATCACCTGGCGGCGCATCACCATGGAAGGCACCGCCTGGCGGTTCAACCGCTACGCCGAGCGGGCGCGCGAAGCCCTCGCTCAGCCAGCACCGGCAGCGCCGCTGGAGTCGGGTTCTTGACCGAAACAGCGCAGGTGGCTGGACCGACAGGCGAGCCCATCCGCTACGCCATTGCAGCGAACTGGCTCGGCCTGGCGCTCGTCGCTCAAAGCGACCGAGGTCTGTGCGCCGTCTTTCTGGGTGACGACCCCGAGGCGCTGGCCACCGACCTGCAGCGCCGCTTCCCCCGGGCTGCGCTGCTCGCCTCAGACGCCGAGTGCCTGCAACGGATGGCACCGCTCTTGGGCTCGCCGCACACCGTGGGGATGGCCAGCGCCTTGCCCCTGGACCTGCGCGGTACCGCATTCCAGCAGCGCGTGTGGCACGCCCTGCTCGACATTCCCGCAGGCCAAACCGCGAGCTACACCGACATCGCCTGGCGCATCGGAGCGCCACGCTCGGTGCGCGCCGTGGCGCAGGCCTGCGGTGCCAATCCGGTGGCAGTGGTCGTGCCGTGCCACCGCGTCGTCGCAAAGGACGGCGCACTGACGGGCTACCGCTGGGGCGTGCAGCGCAAGCACGCGCTGCTCGAGCGCGAGGCGGCTCAGGCGTGCCTCATGCCGTCGCGCTGAACGTGAGGCCTTCGGCTCAGCCGAACAGCTCGGCGTAGCTCGCCGAGGCGGTGCCGAACTTGCCGACGACGATGCCACCGGCTCGGTTGGCATGCGGCATCGCTTCGCGCGCATCAAGACCCGCGGCCAGCAGCACGGCCATCGTTGCGATCACGGTGTCACCGGCACCCGTCACGTCGAACACTTCGCGCGTTTGGGCAGGCTGATGGGTCGCACCACGCTCGTCGAACAGCGTCATGCCGTCTTCCGATCGCGTCAGCAGCAGCGCGTCCACGCGCAGCTCGGCGCGCAGCGCCTGAGCCCGCTCGGCCAGTTGCGCCTCGCTGCTCCACGCGCCCACGACCTGCGCGAGTTCGCCACGGTTGGGCGTGATCACCGAGGCACCGGCGTAGCGCTCGTAGTCGGTGCCCTTGGGGTCGACGAGCACGGGCTTGCCGGCCGCGCGGGCCGATTCGATCATCCGGGTGATGTGCGTCAGGCCGCCCTTGCCGTAATCCGAGAACAGCACCGCGTCGTGCAAGGGCAGTTCGCGCGCGAAGGCCTCAAGCATCTGGCCCAGCACCTCGTGGTCAGGCTCGTTCTCGAAGTCGATGCGCAGCAGTTGCTGCGAGCGCCCGATCACCCGCAGCTTGACGATGGTTCGCAGCCGCTCGTCCTCGCCCAGCCGGGCGTCTATGCCCTGCTGCTCGAGCAGCGCCTTGAGCCGCGCGGCCGGCTCGTCGGTGCCCACCACCGTGAGCAACGTCACCCGCGCGCCCAGCGTCTTGACGTTGAGTGCCACGTTGGCCGCACCGCCCAGGCGCTCTTCTTCGCGGGTCACGCGCACCACCGGCACCGGCGCTTCGGGCGAGATGCGATCGACCGCCCCGTGCCAGTAGCGGTCGAGCATCACATCGCCCACCACCAGCACGCGGCGCTGCGCCAGATCCTGTGGCGAGGGGATCACCACTGAAGCCGCCGCTCAGCGCAGCGGCCAACGTGCGTTGAAGGGGCAGTCGCGGTCAGGTTCATGGGCATGGGGCTGTGTCGGTTCCGGTGGCGGGTTATATCAACCTCGTCGCACCCACTTCTGGGGGATGCGCAGCGACAGCCGTTTTCACGGGCACGCCCCACGTGCGCCGGGCGCCTCCCCCCCGCTGGGTGCCCCTGCGCTGGGGAGAGCCAAAAACAGCGTGCCTCTGCAGAATTTCTCTCAGGCCGACAAGCCCACGCCGACGGCCTGAACCTCAACCTCAACACTGGAGAACATCATGATTCGCACCCTCTTTGCCCTGCTCATCGCCACCTTCGCCCTGACGGCCCACGCGGCAGTGGACATCAACAAGGCCTCGCAAGCCGAACTCGAAACCATCAAGGGCATCGGCCCCAGCATGTCGGGCCGCATGCTCGATGAACGCAAGAAGGGCTCGTTCAAGGATTGGTCTGACATGGTGACCCGCGTGAAGGGCGTCGGCCAGGGCAACGCAGGCAAATTCGCCGCGGATGGCCTGACCGTCAACGGCTCGGGCTTCAAGCCCGAACTGCTGGCCTCCAGCAAGCCGGCCGCGCGGGCCGACAAGGCGCAGCCGGTTGCGGCCTCCCGCGCGGTGGCGACGTCGATGAAGTGAAGTTCGCGCCACCCGACAGCCCGCCCCGCACTTGCGGGGCTTTTTGGCGTCCGGCGAGCACGCGGCTGTCATCAGGCCTGCAACGGCGCTGAATCACCTTGCGGGCGGCGAACCCATCCGCCTAGGGATAAACAGCGCACGGGCCTGGCGTGGCCGCCCCCAGAATTTGAGCGTTCCGGCCAGCCAGGGCGCGGTGATTCAAGCGGGCAAGCACAGCGGTGGTCCGCCCCGGTGCCACGCGGCCAGGGGCCTTTCGGGACATCCAACAACACGAACGGAATCGACATGACCGAATACGAGTACAGCTCGATGATGGGTTTTCTGGACAAGCTGGTTCACACCCGAACCGAAGCCAAGGACCTGACCGCCGAACGGCGAATCAAGCAGGCGCTGGAGCGGCAACCCTTTTCGGCGTATTTCCTGGTCCAGCGAGCGATGACCCTGGAGATCGCCCTCAGCGCAGCGCAAGCCCGGATCAAGGAACTCGAGGGACAGCCGGCGAGCCCGGTGTCGGCTCCCCAGACATCGGCATTTCTGGGCGCAGGAGCGGCCGTTTGGGGAACCGGCCTGAACGAGCCCGCGCCGCCGAAGATCAGCGTGACACCAAGCGCAGGCCCGGACACGCGGCGCCTGACCACCGAGGACAAGTCCATCGAATTCATCGCCAATAACGCCCGGGCCATCTGGGTCGGCATCGGCTTGCTGGCCTTGTTGGCGGTGATCTTCAAACGCTGAGAGCGCGCTGCGTTGACCACCCCCTGCCCCTGTGGCACCGCCCTGGCCTACGCCGATTGCTGCGGGCGCTTCCACGCCGGTGCGCAGCACCTGCTCGCGCCCACGGCTGAAGCGTTGATGCGCTCGCGCTACAGCGCGTACACGCTGCAGCTCGACGACTACCTGCTCGCCACCTGGCACCCGAGCACCCGCCCGACCACGCCGTTCCACCACGAGAGCGGCCTGCGCTGGCTGGGCTTGCAGGTGCTGCGCCACGACAGCACCGACGCCGATCACGCGCAAGTCGAGTTCGTGGCCCGCAGCAAGCTCGGCGGGCGCGCCCATCGCCTGCGCGAACTCAGCCGCTTCGTGCGTGAAGACGGCCGGTGGTTCTACCTGGACGCAGTCCACGGGTGAGAATCCGGGCTGCAACTCAAAGGACGGACCCACATGGGCGCGCAGTGGAAAGCAAAGCACAAGGACCTGGCCTCCAACGCCAAGGGTCGGCTGTTCGGGAAACTGGCCAAGGACATCATGATCGCGGCGCGCCACGGGGCCGACCCGGCGGCGAATTCACACCTGCGGCTGGTCATCGAGCAAGCGCGCAAGGTCTCGATGCCCAAGGAAACGCTCGAACGCGCCATCAAGAAGGGCGCCGGGTTGACCGGTGAGACGGTCCACTTCGAACACGCCGTGTACGAAGGCTTCGCGCCGCACCGTGTGCCGGTGATGGTCGAGTGCCTGACCGACAACGTGAACCGCGCCGCCTCCGAAATGCGCGTGCTGTTTCGCAAGGGCCAGCTGGGCACCTCCGGATCGGTGTCGTGGGACTATGACCACCTCGGCATGATCGAAGCCGAGCCCGCGGTGGCCGGCGCCGACGCCGAAACTGCGGCCATCGAAGCGGGCGCGCAGGACTTCGAGGCCGCCGAGGGGGACGTCACCGTGTTCCTCACCGACCCCACCGATCTCGACCTGGTCAGCCGCGCCCTGCCGGCGCACGGCTTCACGGTGTTGTCGGCCAAGCTGGGCTACCGCCCGAAGAACCCCGTCGACCCGGCCAGCCTGAGCGCCGAGCAGCTCGACGAGGTCGAAGCCTTTCTGGCTGCGCTCGATGCGAGCGAGGACGTGCAACACGTGTACGCCGGCTTGCAAGGCTGAGCCGGACCCCTGCCGGCCTTCCAGCTGGTTCCATGCCGACCGATGACTTCAGACACCCACCCATTCCCATGACCGAATCCGCTCTCAAACCCCCGCTGCCCGACCACCTGTCCATCGACCCGCGCAGCCCGCATCACGTGGCGGCCGTGTTCGAGCAGGACATCGGCATCCGTTTCAACGACAAGGAGCGCTTCGATGTCGACGAGTACTGCATCAGCGAGGGCTGGATCAAGGTCCCCGCAGGCAAGGCAGTCGACCGCAAGGGCCGGCCTTTGCTGATCAAGCTCAAGGGAACAGTCGAGGCGTTCTACCGCTGAGCTGCGCGAGACGCACGTCGGTATTGCCGACGAACGGCTCGGTGATGTCCCTCACACATTTGAAGCCGTGTTCGTTAAACTGTTTTTTCGTGTGGGGGGGTAGCTCAGCTGGGAGAGCGCCGCGTTCGCAATGCGGAGGTCGGGAGTTCGATCCTCCTCCTCTCCACCACCCGATGAAAGCCTCAGATTCATGAGTCAAATCAAGGACTCTTGGCTCTGGGGCTTTTCTCATTCACCACCTGCTTTCACCACTTTCGGCCCGCCGGTCTGGTGAGCGCTGCACCCCTGAACATCCCCATGAGTCGACTGCACATCGAGTTTCGTCGTCTCTTTCTCGCCGCCACGGCCTCGTGTGCCGGCGATGCCATTCAAGGGTCGGACGGGGTCGATGCCGAGGGACGCGTGCGCGCGCTGGTGATCCAACTGGCCCGGCCGGCCGACTGGCAGCCGCTGGCCGACGTGTGGATGGGCGTGCAAACTGAACTGGGTCTACCGGCGCCGGCCATTGCGGTGAACGGAGCGGACGGCATGCAGCTGTGGTTCTCGGTGGCGGTGCCGCTGGACACCTCGCGGGCGCGCTCCTTCCTCAACGGCTTGCGGCTGCGTTACCTGGCGGCGGTCAAGCCCGACCGCCTCGCGCTGCTGACAGGCGCTGATCCCGCCTTGGCAACCTGCTCGATCGCTCTGAGCGGCTCAGCAGGTGCGACACAAGAGGTCAACGGCTGCTGGCCGGCCTTCGTGGCCCCGGATCTGGCGCCCATCTTTGCCGAAACGCCCTGGCTGGACTTGCCGCCCGGCGACGAGGGTCAATCCCGTGTGCTCGGCGGCCTGCAAAGCATCAAGCCGGCGCTGTTCGATGCCGCGCTGGCGCAACTGCAGGCGTGGGCCGCGACACCGGCTGCCGATGCACAGGCGAATGCGACGGCGGCAGGCGCGATGGCGCGCCACGCCGATGCGCCTCACGCGGGTCACCCCGAAGCGCAGCGCTTCTTGCTGACGGTCATGAACGACGGGGCCGCACCGCTGGCGCTGCGCATCGAAGCCGCCAAGGCCCTGCTGCCCTTTGGCGAGCGCGCTCAGTCGACCCATTGAGTTCGGCCGATGGCGGTGCGGCCAGCCACTGAACGTCTTGACGAAGCCAACGCCATTGCGCGTGGCGACCGCAGCGTCGAGGGCACGGCGCAAAGCGCTGCGCCGACGCGGCCAGAACCCGCTCCACCGCGTCGCGTGAGTCGGCCACCAAGCCCGCCAGACCGACGCGGGCGGCGTCGAACGCCACGCGGCGACTGCACTCCATAATGAAATTCACTCGCATATCTGCGCGAAAAGCACGCGCTCCGCGGCCATCTCATGAACTTGAAACTCACCGCCAAGCGGCTCTTCACTTACGCCCGCCCGCACAAGTGGGGGGGGCTGCTGGGCATCTTGGCCTTCTTCCTGTCGGCGGCGATGGAGCCTCTGCTGCCGGCGCTGCTCCACCAGATGCTCGACACCGGCTTCACCGGCGATCTGGGCTACCCGCTTTGGCTGGTACCAGTGGTGATCGTTGGCCTGTTTGCCGTGCGCGGAACCCTGGCGTTCGCCGGTAAATACCTGCTGGGCTGGGCCAGCTCACGCATCGTGCTGGCCCTGCGCTCCGACCTCGTGGGCGCGATCCTGCGCGCTGATGCCAGCCTGTACTCGAAGCTCAGCCCCGGCGTGGCGGCCAGCCGCGTGATCAACGATCCGCAATCGTCGGCGGGCTCGCTGTCCGGTGCGATCACCACGCTCCTGCGCGACGGCACCACGCTGATCGCCCTGCTCGGCTACCTCTTCTATCTGAACTGGAAGCTGTCGCTGCTGTCGTTGGTCACCCTGCCGCTGCTCGCGCTGATCGTGCGCAAGGTGCATGCGCGCACGGTGCGGGTCGGCTCACTGTCTTATGAGTCGCAAAACCGACTGGTTGGCATCGTCGACGACTTCACCCGTGCCTGGCGCGTGGTGCGCACCTTCGGCGCCGGCGATTTCGAGCGCAAGCGCTTCGACGCCGAGGCGAGCCGGCTGCGCCGCGCGCAGATGAAGACCCTTGCTGCTGGCGCCATGATGACGCCGCTCACGCAGATCGCCGCGAGCATCGGCGTGGCCTTGATCCTCACGCTCGGTCTGGCCCAGGCCCGCGCGGGGACGGTGTCCGTCGGTGAGTTCGTCGCGTTCATCACCGCGCTGCTGATGACGATCGGGCCGATGCGCCACCTGGCCGACATCACGCAGCCGGTGGTCGGTGGCCTGATTGGCGCGAATGCGTGTTTCGCGCTGATCGACACGCCGCAGGAGCCGGACTCTGGCACCGGCGAGATCGCCCACTGCGATGGCGACATCCGTTTCGACAACGTGCGCATTCAATACCCCGGCAGCGAGCAAGCTGCGCTGGCCGGGCTGAATGTCGAGATCACGGCCGGCAAGACCATTGCGCTGGTCGGCCCATCGGGCTCGGGCAAAACCACGGCGGTCAGCTCGCTGCTGGGCTTCGTCGCGCCGATGGCCGGGGTGATCACGCTGGATGGCATCGACATCCAGACCTTGCGCAAGGCGTCGCTGCGCCAGCAGTTCGCGGTGGTGTCGCAAGACATCGTCCTGTTTGACGACACGATTGCCGCGAACGTGGTCTATGCACAACCGCTGGACCTGGGCCGCGTCGAGGTTGCGTTGCGTGCCGCGAACCTCTGGGACTTCGTGAAGACGCTGCCCGAGGGCATGCAAACGACCATCGGCACCAATGGCAGCCGCCTGTCTGGCGGTCAGCGGCAGCGGCTGGCCATCGCGCGAGCGCTTTACAAGGACTCGCCGATCTGGGTGTTTGACGAAGCCACCTCGGCGCTGGACACCGAGTCCGAGCGCATCGTGCAACAGTCCATCGACCAGTGGCATGGTCAAAAGACGCTGATCCTGATTGCCCACCGACTGAGCACGATCCGCAACGCCGACAGCATCTACGTGCTGGCCGATGGGCGCGTGGTCGAAAGCGGCAACCACGCCGAACTCATGGAGCACAACGGCCTGTACGCTGGCATGGTCTGCGCTCAAGCGCTGCCCGCCAACTTGACCGAGGCGCCGAACGCATGACCTCCCTTCTGGCCCGGCCCCTGTGCTGGTTTCGGTGCTGGAACCGCTCACGGGTGGCTCGCCGTCGTCAGCGACTGGGCCGCGACGTGGCCGCGCGCAATGCTGACTACGACGCCTGGATCCGTCTTTACGACGTGCTCGACGATGAGACGCGCTCGCGCATGCGCCGGCGCATCGCGAGGCTGCCGAACGCCCCGCTGATCTCGGTCGTGATGCCGACCCACAACGCCGACCCGACCTGGTTGCGCGCCGCGATCGATTCGGTCCGAACCCAGATCTATCCGCGCTGGGAGCTGTGCATCGCGGACGATGCGTCGACCTCGCCCGAGTCGCTCGCCGCACTGCGCTCATGCACCGCGGGAGATCCGCGCATCAAGACAGCGTTCCGCCGAGAAAACGGGCACATCTCGGCGGCGTCGAACACGGCGCTGGGGCTGGCCACCGGCGAATGGATCGTGTTGATGGACCACGACGATCTGCTGTCGGAGCACGCGCTGTTCTGGATCGCTGACGCGATCGCGAAGCACCCCGGCGCAGCGCTGATCTATTCGGACGAGGACAAGGTCAGCGAGGTCGGGGTTCGTTCAGACCCGTATTTCAAGCCGGACTGGAACATCGATCTTTTCTTTTCGCAGAACCTGTTCTCGCACCTCGGCGCCTACAAGGCCGAGCTCGTGCGCAAGGTGGGCGGCTTCCGGTTGGGGCTGGAGGGCTCACAAGACTACGACCTTGTGCTGCGTTGCCTGGCGCACGTGGGCGCCGCCGAGATCCATCACGTGCCCAAGGTGCTGTATCACTGGCGTGTGCCTGCTCACAGCGCGGCCCGTTCAAACGACGTGAAACCCTGTGCCGTGGTCGCTGGGGAGACAGCGCTGAACGAGCATTTCCTGCGCGAGGGCATCCGCGGCCGAGCTGAGCATGTGGGTCCCGGCTACCGGGTGCGCTACGAATTGCCCGCCGAGCTGCCGCTGGTCTCGCTCGTCATACCCACGCGCAACGCGTTGAAACTGGTGAGGAAGTGTGTCGAAAGCATCGTCGAACACACGACCTACGGCCGCTACGAAATCATCCTCGTCGACAACGGTTCGGACGAGCCCGAGGCACTGGCGTACTTCGCGGCGATGCAATCCGCTGGCGTGCTGCGCATCATCCGGGACGACGGCGAATTCAACTACTCGGCACTGAACAACCGTGCCGTGTCGGCGGCCCTTGGCGAAGTCGTCGGCCTGGTCAACAACGACATCGAGGTGCTTTCGCCTGAGTGGTTGTCGGAGATGGTGTCCATTGCCTTGCAGCCCGGTGTTGGCGCGGTGGGCGCCCGACTTTGGTACCCGAACCGCACGCTGCAGCACGGCGGCGTCGTTCTTGGCGTGGGTGGCGGGGCGAACCACGCCCACAGGGGCCTGCCCGAAGGCAGTGGTGGCCACTGCGGTCGCGCGTGCCTCATCCAGTCTTTTTCAGCGGTGACAGGCGCGTGCCTGGTCATCCGAAAGGATCGCTTTGAAGCCGTGCAGGGCCTCAACGAGACCGACCTGAAGGTGGAGTTCAACGATGTCGACTTCTGCCTGCGGCTGCGCGAGGCGGGCCTGCGCAACGTGTGGACGCCGTACGCCGAACTGGTTCACCACGAGTCGGCCACGCGCGGCACCGACAACACGCCGGGCAAGCACAAGCGCCACGCCGCAGAGGTCGACTACCTGATCCGGCGCTGGGGCAAGTCACTTGCGTTCGACCCAGCCTACAGCCCCAACCTCACCTTGAGGGCCGAGGACTTCAGCTACGCGTGGCCGCCGCGCGTGCGCCCCGACATGCAGCTCGATTGAGCCGCCGCTGGCTCACCCCACGAGCCAGTGCTCGGGGGTACTGAACCGGTTCCCGTGAAGCGCGTGCCTGGCGCGGCCTCATGGCCACTTCGACGTGATAACGAGCAGCGATGCCGATCACGGCCAGGGCCAGGGCCAGATCGTCGCCACGGAGCAACAGCCGTTTGTCGGGCACGAACTCGAAAGTCGAGCGAGGCCCGCATCGGCCACGCATCGAACGGACGCTGATGCGTGGCATGGTGTCCACCGGTGGGCGGTTTGAAGAGCCCGACCGGTGAACAACGGCGCCAGCCAGACCGGGCGACAGTTGCTCGCCAGGCTGGTTGGCAGAGGTGAACCCCAGTTCAGTTGAGGATCTTCCCAAGCCGGATCAATTGGGTCTCGCCGCCGCCGGCGTGGTCATTCACGCCGTCATTGTCCGTGACCACCAGCACCTCGCCATTCGGCAGCACGGCCACGCCCTCGACCTTCTCCAGCACCAGTCCACCGGGTGCGCGCAGGTCGTCCATCAGGTCATGGACCAAGGTCTTGGACAGCATGTCGCCATCGACCTTGCCGGTCAGGTCGATGCGGTAGAGGCGCTTGATCCTCGCGTCGGGTCCCGCCTGGTTGTCTCGCTCGGCCACGAGGAAGCGGTTACTGCCAATGGAAGTGATCTCCGACAGCCCCACCCAGCCCGCGTTCGGCGACGCCACCCGATCGAGCGGATAGCTCACGAATGCCCATGTCTCGGTTGTCAGATCGAAAACGCCGATCAGTGGATCTGCGCTCTTGTTCGCAGGATCCCAGGAGCGCTGGATCGCCACCACGAGCTTGCCCTCGTGTTCGGCCACCCCCTCGAACCCATAGCGTGCCTGCATGTCGCTCATCTCGGCAGGCAGCGCGATCACGCGCTCGATCACGCCCGTGGCAGACACCTTGAAAACGAGGTTGGCCGAAGTGATTTTTTTCTCACTCTCGTAGGCCGTTTTCGACCCCGCGCCCTCGGACGCCACCCAGAAGCCGCCGCCGGATGCGATCGCGATGCCTTCAGGGTCCAGGTTGACGCTTCCGTCCGCGTTGATCAGCTTCACCATGTCGACCTGATCGAAGGCCTGGTTGTCTGCCGCGGCTGGAAGGGTTGCGCCGAAAGCTGCAAACACGTTGTCAGTGTCCTTGATGGTGATCTCGCTCTTGAGCACCGCAGGTTGCTGGCTGACATCGATCGAAAAGATTCGGTTGCTCCTGAAGAAGCTGTCGTCGACGGCGTAGACCGTCTTGCCATCCGCGGCGGCCGCCATGCCCGACAACGCTGACCAGGGGATGGGCGTGCCATCGCTGCGGTCGGCCGATTGCAGGGTTGGGTAGGCGGCGGCTGATTTCTGATAGGCGTAGATGTTCAACGCCGCACGCGCTGGCAGGGCGCGGTCGTCAGTCTCGCTGGCGGAAATCACCAAGCCACGCGAAGGAATGGTCAGCAGACCCTCGGGGCTGATGGCACCGGGCAGGGCCTGCTTGAATGCGGGCCTGGTCGGATTGGTCATGTCGTAGACCGCCAGCAGGCTCGAGCGCTCGGACGCAACGAACAGGTAGTCGGTCGATCCGAACCTCGCAAAGGCCACGTTCTCTGGCTCGTTGCCCTTGGCGTCAGATCGGCGGTCGTTGTAGTGGCCAAGACGCACCGCCAGATGGTCCAAGGCCGAGCCTGAGTCGTATTCGACCGTGCCATCGGTGCTCATCACCGTGAAGCTGCGGCTACCGCCGGCCAGATCACCTTCGTTGGCAATCGCAAACCGCGTCTTCGATATCCACGTCACGCCGTCGGGCTCACGCAGCCGGTCCGCCTGGGTCTCGACGAGCGACACCTGGTTGGCACGCTCGTCCGTCAAGTCGACCTGGGTCAACGTGACCTTGCCCGCACTGAAATGCCGAGTCACCGCGCCGCTCTTGAGGTCGACCAGCGCGATGTGGTTATTTTCCTGGAGCGTCACGACGGCGACGTTGTCCTCGTTGATTGCTACGTACTCGGGTTCGGGGTCGCTGCCGAACAGCGTCGCGATGCCGGTCAGGTCCACGTTGCGCGTCCGCCAGGTTGCCGGGGCCCCGGCCACATCGACGATCTTGAGGCTGCCCGCAGGGAGCTGGGGGAGTGCCCCGCCGTTGACGCCCTCGTCGCGCTGGTTCTCGATCACCACGGCCACGTACTTGCCGTCTTTGCTGACGGCCACCGAATCCGGTTGCCCGCCGAGGTCAATCTCGACCACCGTCTGGCGCGTCGCGATATCGATCACCACCAGCTTGCCGGCTGGGCTGACGAAGCTGGCCGAGGTGTCCACGACCACCATCGCGTAAGCACCGAGCACCGCCACCGACGTCGGCTCCCCGCCGACGGCCAGCGCGCCCAGAGGTTTCGGACTGGCGGGATCGGTGATGTCCACGAAACCGACTTCACCCTTGGGGCTGTTGGTGTAGATCACGGTCAGGCCGTCTGTGCTCGCCGCTGCGATCTCGGCGGCCGTTGCGACATCGGATTCGCAAGACGAGCCCAACTGCGCGCAGATCGGAAACGATGCAACTCGGTTGAAGTTCATCGTGGCGTCAGGCTTGGAGAGCACCGGCCCGTCCGAACCACCATCGCCGCAACCTTGAATCGACAGAGCCAGCAACGAAGCCGCCGCAACGGCGGTGAGGGAAGTCTTGAATTTGGACATGACCGGAAGCCTTCTATGGTTTGAGGACGAGATGAGACCCGGCGTCAGCTTATGAAGGCAATTTGACGTGGTGATGACGGCCCCATGACGCTTCGCAGGCCGCGTGATGGGCGGGCAGGCGCAGTTCGCATGGCCGTTTGGCGACGATGGCCATGACGGACCGCTGCCGTGCCTGTTGATCGACGCCGGGCAGCCGCTGGCTCACCCCACGAGCCAGTGCTCGGGGACCCTGAATCGGGGTTCCCGTGGAGCGCGCACTCTGTGCCGCCTCACGGTCCGTTTGGTGTGGTTCCCGGCGGTCTCCCCGACGCTGACCGCCACGTTCGCGCCGCGCTCGCAGCGCCCGTCAGGCGAACTCAGGCCTGCAGTTCAATGTCCCCGACGGCCCAGGTGCAGCACGCATAGACGAACCCCGCGTCCTTCGATCGGGCGTCGATGCCGCACTCCTTGTCGATCTTCACGTCGCCCTTGCACTTGACCTCGCACATGCCACAGCTGCCCACGCGGCAGCTGTATTCGATTTCGAGGCCATTGGCTTCGGCCAGTTCCAGCAGCGAGATCTGCTCGTCGGTCTCCACGGTGAGTCCCGAGTTGGCGAACGTCACCCGGTGCGTGGGTCCGGTGAATTGCAGCGTTTTCTTGCGGCTGGTGGTGCCCTGCGCAGAGCGGCCTGACCCGAAGCTTTCCGAGTGCAGCCGGCCGAGGTCGAAGCCCATGCCCTGGAGGAGCTGCGTCACGCTGTGGGAGAACGGTTCGGGTCCGCACAGGAACACGTGGCGCTCATCGATGTCAGGCACAAAGGCGCGCAACATCTCGGCGCTGACCCGACCCCGAAATCCATCCCACGCATCGGTGTCCGGCACCTCAGCGGTGAGCGTGACGCCCACACCGAAGCGAGGGTTGCGGGCAGACCAGAGTTCGAGTTCCTTGCGAAAGATGATGTCCGGCGCTGACTTGAACGACGCCAGCAACTTCACATCCACATCGGCGCCCGTGTCGTTGATCCACCGGCCCATGGAAACGATGGGCGTGATGCCGCTGCCGGCCCCGATGAACAGCATCTTGCTGCACGGGTACTCGAAGCAGCTGAACTTGCCGTGTGGCCCCTTGACGCTCAGGCGGTCTCCCAGCTTGACCTCGTCGCAAAACCAGTTCGAGACCAGCCCACCGGGCACGCGCTTGATCGTGACTTCAAGCAGGTAGGGTCGCGAGGGGCTCGATGACATGCTGTACGAGCGTTTGACCTCCTCGCCCTGGATGCTCAGGACAAAGGTCACAAACTGCCCGGGGCGGTAGGAGAACAGCAAAGGCTGTTCGCCCGCCAGCCGAAAGGTCTTGGTGTCGGTGGCCTCATCGATGATGTCCACCACCTTCAGCACGGTCGTGCCCTCGGACCACAGCCCGATCGACGCTCGCTCGTCCACCAGGTTCGCCAGCAGCGGACTGGCCGGCGGTGCGGGCGGCGTGTAGAAGAAATCGGGGATTTCCGCGAGCTCCTCCAACGCCCCATCCGCGCTTTCCGCAGGCTTGGCCACGCCGCTGAGGACAAACTCCAGCCGGTAACCCGGCAAGTCCACCTGCGCACCGTCCCACAGCGCCAGCGGCGCTTTGCCCGTGAGCTTCTTGCGGTCCAGCAGGACGCCGACATCCTGGTCCAGTGACTTCACATAAACACGTCCAGCCACCTTGAGCACCACCAGGTGGTACATGCCCAGCCGGTGCGACTCCAGTTGCAAGTCGGCGGTCGGGTGGCGACCGATGAGTGTTTCGGCTCCGAGCCTGTGCAGCGCGATCTCGTGAACCACGACGCCGTTTTTCAGCACGACCATCTTGTCGCCGGGATCGCTGTCGAGCGGTGCGCCCTCGAACAGGCACTTCATCCAATGCTCGGCGCCGTGATCGATGCTGGCGGCCGGCGATGCCGTCAGATCATGCCTGCGTCGCTCGAGGGCCGAGATCGAGTTCTGTCCGAAAAAAAACGCCCTGCGCCAGAACTGGTTGTCATCAAGGATCGTGTCGTCCATCAGCGTGGTTCCCTCAGAAGCAGTCAAGTCGGGCCATGTCGGGGGCTTCAGCGGCCCATCACGGCATCGCGCATGCTTTGGAGAACTTCCAGCATGCCGTCGTGCTCTTTTTGCGAAACGTTCAGTTCTTCCAGGGTCTCGCTGAACAACTGCAACACGCGGTCGAAGTGCTGGTCGTTGAGGCCCAGCTTGTCGATCAGGGCGCCGTGGGCCTTGCGCAAATCCTGCCCGTTGAACTGATAAGGGCCACCAAAGGCCATGGACAGAAAGTTTTTCTGTTTGATCCGCTGGCCCGCCATGTCGATGTCTTCAAAAAATCGGCCCACCAGGTCGTCAGCCAGCACCTTGTTGTAAAAAACGTCGACCGCGATTTCCATGGCTTTGCTGCCACCCACGCGCTCATACAGAGGCAGATCCATCAACTGGAAATAATCGCCGCCCTTGGCCGCGATGCTGTCGGTGCCCCAGTCAATGGATTTTTCTGCCTTCTTCATCAGGGGAATGTGTTTGGAGCACTGGATATAGGCCTCCTCGACCTCCACCATCAC
>CAIVGK010000018.1 GCA_903905475.1 uncultured Burkholderiales bacterium
CCAGCCCGCGCACGAAAACAAGCTGTGCCTCGACTGCCATGCCCACCACCCGGCGCCCGAGCAGCGTGGCGAGAAGTTTCAGGTGAGCGATGGCGTGAGCTGCGAGGCCTGTCACGGCGCGTCGGAACGCTGGATACAAACCCACGTGGAACCCCGCGCCACGCACGCCGGCAACCTGGCCAACGGCATGACCGCCACCGACGAGGCGCTGACACGCGCCCGTGTGTGCCTGTCGTGCCACCTGGGAACGCCGCAAAAGTTCGTCAGCCACAAGATCATGGCGGCCGGGCACCCGCGCATGAGCTTCGAGCTCGACACCTTCACCCAGATCGAACCCGCGCACTTCCGCATGGACGCCGACTGGCAGCAACGCAAGGGCCCCTGGAACGGCGTGCGCGCCTGGGCGGTCGGGCAGGCGGTGGCCGCGCAGTCGCTGCTCGGCTTGCTGCAAGGCCCGACCGGGCGTGACGGGCTGTTCCCCGAGCTGTCGCTGTTCGACTGCCACTCGTGCCACCACAAGATGGGCGACAAGCGCAACACGGCGGCACGGGTCGGTGCGGGTCCGGGGGTGGTGCGGCTCAACGACGCCGGCCTGCTGATGCTGCGCCAGATCGTGCGCCGCGTGGAACCGCAGCAGGCCGCGGCGTTCGGTCAGCAGGTCACGCAACTGCACCAGCAGATCGCCAGCGGCAGCAACGCCTTGGCGCAAGCCGGCAAGGTCGAGTCCCTGATCGCCGAGATGCTGCCCAAGATCACCGCTTATGCGTTTTCGAACCGCGACGTGCACGCCATCCTGATCGGCCTGCTCGACGATGGCCTGGCCGGTCAGTACACCGACTACCAGGGTGCCGAGCAGGCGGTGATGGCGGTGCAAAGCGTGGCCGATTTCATGGGCCGCCAGCGCGCGCTTGATGCGCCATCGCTCAAGGCGCCAATGGGAAGACTGCTGGCCTCGGTGGCCCGCGAAGAGCAATACGACCCCGCAGTGTTCAAGAAGTCCCTCGAGACGCTGCGCGCGAAGGTACAAACAGAGGCCCGACCATGACATCCAGCGTGCGCATTGCCATCATCGGCTCGGGTCCGAGCGGCCTGTCGTGTGCGGCCCACGCGGCCAAGCTCGGCGTGACCCACCTGCTGCTCGAAGCCGAGTCGCATGTGTCGCACACGATCTACCGGTATCAAAAGGGCAAGCATGTGATGGCCGAGCCGGCCATCTTGCCGCTGCGCAGCGACATCAGTTTCGGCGCCGGTCGCCGTGAAGCCATTCTGGGAACCTGGCAGCAGGAAGTCGAAGCGCAAGGCGTCAACATCCGCTACGACAGCGCCGTCACCGCGATCACCGGCGCCAAGGGCGCGTTCGAGATCGTCACCGCCCGCGGTGAGCGCCACCTGGCCGAAACCGTGGTGCTGTGCATCGGCCTGCAGGGCAACATCCGCCAGCTCGGCGTGCCAGGCGATGACCATGCACGCGTGCAATACCAGCTCGACGACCCCGACGAGTACAGCGGCGAGACCATCGTGGTCGTGGGCGCGGGCGACGCCGGCATCGAAAACGCACTGGCGCTGGCCGACCACAACCGCGTGATCCTGCTCAACCGCACCGAGGAGCTCTTCCGCGTCAAGCAGGGCAACGCCGACCTGGTCAACGCCGCGGTGGCCAGCGCGCGCATGGAATGCCGCCACAGCACCTCGGTCACGCAGGTCGAGGCCATCGCGACCGACGGGCGACCGCTGCGCCTGAGCGTGAGCACACCGCTGGGCATCGAGCACATCGCCTGCGACCGCATCATTGCGCGCCTGGGTGCGATCGCGCCGCGCAAGCTGGTCGAGAGCTTCGGCGTGACCTTTCCGAGCGCGTCCTTCGATGCCGTGCCGCAGGTGTCGGACACCTACGAGTCCAACGTGCCGGGCTTCTACATCATCGGCGCGCTGGGCGGCTACCCGCTGATCAAGCAGGCAATGAATCAGGGCTATGAGGTCGTCGAGCACATCCTGGGCAACCCCGTCGAGCCGGCCGACGAATCCCTGCTGCGCGAGACGTTCCGCCACTTCAAGCGCGCCACGTCGGTGTCCGATGCCCTGGCCCTGGTGCAGCAGCAAGTGCCGCTGTTCAAGGGACTGTCGACCCTGCAGTTGCGCGAGTTCATGCTCGACAGCGAGGTCACCGCGCCGGCCGAGGCGCAGCTGGTCTTCCGCAAGAACGACTACACGAATTCATTCTTCTCGATCGTCGAGGGCGAGGTGCTCATCGAGGTCGACGGCGAAGCCGGCCAGATGGCCCACGTCACGCTGGGCAGCGGTCAATTCTTCGGCGAGCTCGGCTTGCTGTCCGGGCGCCGACGCTCGCGCACGGTGCGCGCCGGGCGCGGCTGCGTGCTGATCGAAACCCCGCGGCGCTCCATGCTCAAGCTGCTGGCAAGCAATGAATCGGTGCGTCGATGCATCGACGGCGTCTCGCTGCGCCGCGCCATCGGCACCAGCATCGCGCCATTCGTGTCCGAAGCCGGGCTCGATGAGCTTGTCGAGGCAGCGTCGGTGAAGAGCTTCACCGCCGGCCAGACCCTGTTCGCTGAAGGCGACGAAGCCGACGGCCTGCACTTGATACGCCGCGGGTCGGTCACCGTCTCCAAGCTCATCGGTAGCAAGGAGGTGGTGCTGTCCTATGTCGCGGCGGGCAACTATGTGGGCGAGATGGCCCTGCTGAACACGGACAGCCGCCGCTCGGCGACCGTGCGCGCGGCAGTCAACTGCGAAACCATCGTGTTGTCGGCGGAGCGCTTTCGCGCCGTGCTCGACAAGAGCCCGGCCATGCGCAAGGAGCTCGAAGCCAGCAGCTTGCAGCGTGTGTCGAGCAACGTGCAAAAGGAGTCCGACAACGCGCCGGGCGACCTGATCAGCTTTCTCATCGGGCAAGGCCTCGGCGAAGGCACCGATGTGCTGCTGATCGACCAGGGGCTGTGCATCGGCTGCGACAACTGCGAGCGCGCGTGCGCCGACGTGCACGACGGCACCTCGCGCCTGGACCGCGAGGCCGGCCCGACGTTCGCCAACATCCACGTGCCGACGTCATGCCGCCACTGCGAGAACCCGCACTGCATGAAGGACTGCCCGCCGGATGCGATTCACCGCAACCCGCACGGCGAGGTCTTCATCGACGACACCTGCATCGGCTGCGGCAATTGCGAACGCAACTGCCCGTACGGCGTGATCCAGCTCGCCCAGCAGGACCCGGCGCGCAAGCCGCCGAGCTTGCTGACCTGGTTGCTGACGGGCCTCACCCCCGAGCCCGGACGGGAAGCCCCCGTGCACAGCAAGGAACTTGGCAAGAAGGCCGTCAAGTGCGACATGTGCAGCGGCCTGTCGGGCGGTGCCGCCTGCGTGCGCGCCTGCCCCACCGGCGCAGCCATCCGCGTGAGCCCCGAAGAGTTCATCGACTACGCCGGCAAGTCGCGGGTGTAGCCGCCCGGCCTCGACCCTCGCGGCTCACCTGAAATCTTCGTAACCGAACACCCGTGTCGGCGGCGTGCACTGGAACGGCAGCGGTTCAGACGCGTCGGATTCAGTGTCACAGGGCTCGAAAAACGAGGCCGAGGCGGGGTTGCGGAATTCGCGCAGGCGCTGCGCGATGTGCCGCGCGCGCTCGAGGTCGCCGCTGTCGGCGAGCGCGCGCGACCAGCTGGTCATCAGCCGGGTGTCGAGCAGGAAGTGTCGGGCGCCCTGAACACCTTGCAGCACCCCGGCCGGCGTGGGGCTGATGGTGGCCGCGGCGTAGTCGGCATGGTGCGCAAAGAACACGCTGCGCTGGCCGACGACGATGCGCTCGGGCAATGGCGCCGAGTCCTCCCCAGGCTCGAAGATGGCGACCACCGACAGGTAGTCGATCACCGCGATCAGGCCACCGACGCTCAGCAGGAGCGAGCCGCACAGCAGCGCCCAACCGGGCCGCGCTGGCGCCGCGGCTGGGCCAGCGCGGCGATCCGCGCCCAGACACAACCCCCACGCAAACGCTGCCGGCAGCAAGAAGTAGGCGTACCACAGCGGGTACTCGAGCAAGCTGTGCAGCGCCACCAGCAGCACCATCATCCAGGCCGATCGCAGCAGCGTGGCGCGGGCTGCGTCGTCACGCGCCGCCATGCGCTGCGTGGCACGCCAGGCGCGCCACAGCGCGCCCAGCAGCAACGCGGTCACGCCCAAGCCCAGCGGCATGCCCAGCTCGACCACCAGTTGCAGCGGCAGGTTGTGGGTGTGATCGAAGAACGCGACCGGCCGGTGGGGAAACGGCGTGAGCGACCACGCCAGGTTGAACTCGCCCCAGCCCACACCGGCCCACGGGTGCTGCGCGATCAGGCTGAGCGTGTTGGCCCAGATGCCAAAGCGCGAGCTGGAAATGTCGGACTCGCTGCGCAGCCGTTCGGCACCGCCAAACACATGGCCGCTGGCCTCGGCCCAGCCGCTCAAGCCCCACCAGCAAGCGGCATACAGCAGCGGCATGGCCAGCAGCAAAGCGCGCGCCCGGCGCGACAGGCCCCGGTCCAGCGCGCCCCACACCGCCAGCACCAGCACCCCGACCATGCCAGTGCGCGAGGCGCTGAGCACCAGCCCGAAGATGAGCGTGGCCAGTGCCAGCAGCGCCAACGGCCAGCGCCAGCGCGCTGGCCGCGCGAACGGTGCGGCATCGGCCGCACCGCCTGACTCGACCAGCCACACCCCAGCCACCAGCGACCACAGCAGCAGGCTGCTCAGGTGATTGGGCTGGCGCAAATTGCCCGAGGCGCGTCCCTCGAGCGCGGTGAGCGCAATCCAGTGGCCATCGGCCCATCCGGGTGCGAACACCTGCACCGCACCAACCACCGTGCTGAGCAAACCCGCGGCCAGCAACGCAACGCACAACGCACGGAACGCCGGGCCATCGGCACCCGCCGCCGTGGTGGCCGCACCCAGCAGCACCAGCAGTGCGGCTGCCGCCACAAACGCCACATTCGACGCGGTGATCGACAACGGCAATCCGTTCCAGGCCCACGAGCCGACGCACGCCGCTGCCAGCAACGTCAGCGCGCCGAGCAGCGCCGCCAGCCCCCAGTGGATGGGAGGCCACGCCAACCGGCCGCTGGCATCGGTGCATTGGGGCAGACCGAGCGCCAGCACCGTGGCCATCACGCCCCAACCGCTGAGTGCCGCAACCTGATTCAGGAACGTCGCCGAGGGCGGCAGGCTCACCGCCAGCAGCGCGGCGGGCACCACGGCCAGACAGGCCGCCAGCCAGAGCAGCCCGTGGGCCGGAGTTGATCGCATGGGGTCGAAGTGTAGTGAGCACCCCCGCCCCCTCTTGAGACAACGCCGAAGAAACTCCCGGGTCAAAAAAACCCGTCGACGGGCAGATACCCGACCACCCGCGCGTTCGGGGCAGCGACCAACGCAACCCAGCTGGCCTGGCGCGACACCAGCGGCACAAAGCGCAGCGCCTCGGGCGGCTGACCCGCGTCGCGTGCGATGGCCGCCGCATCGGCCTTGAGGTTCGGGTAGTGGGTGAGCAGCGCAGGCACGGGTCGGGCGGTCTGCCAGACCCGCGCCTGCGTGGCGTAGTCGCGCCAGTACTTTGGCAAGGCAGCCAGCGGAACACCGGCCAGCCCCAGCTCGGTGGTTCGCAACAGTTCATCCGCATCGGTGGGCTTGATCGCCGACATCAGCGTCGGGCCGCGCCAGGACAGCCGACGAAGTGCCCCTGGCGCTTCGCCCAGCGAATCGGGTTCGACATCGCTGGCCGTCACCAGCCGCAACAAGTCAGCCTCGAAGACCAGCGCCACCGGACGTGCCGATGCCACGCTGTGCAATCCGTAAGCGAGAGCGCTGAGTTGCAGGACCGCAATGACGCTCAGGTCACGAACCAGCTCGGCCCTGCGCTTGGTCGGCTTGGCCACCACCAGCGTGAGCGCCGGACCGATGACGATGTCGATGCCCACCAGCATCAGGAAGACCGGCGCCACATCGGTGATGGCCGCAAAGGGTGACGGATACCAGCACAGGAACACCAGCAAAGCAGCCAGTGCGGCGATGAACAAGCACGCGCCCAGATGAAGACTCGCCACACGCCAGCGCGGGCTTTTTTGACGCTCGGCAGAGCTCATGCTGCGGTGATCCCCATGCCATGTTGAAGACTTGTCCTGACCCTGGGTGACCATTGAAAAGACCGCCGAAGCGGTCCGTTCGTCAAGCGGTTCGGGGTCAACCCCTCAAGGCTGACCCCCCGAAAAAAGATCAACCCTTGCAAGAACCCGGCAGGTACTTGGCTGGCATCGGGTTGGTGCCGGCAGGACCACATTTCCAGGTGGCGATGGTGCCGCCGCCGCCAGTAGCGCCTTCGAAGGCCGTGGTGCCCGCAGCGTCCGTGTAGGGCGTCAGCGTGATCGCATTGGCCGTGGCAGAGGTGCTGCCGCCCAGATTCGTGTGGTTGCCCACCACGGTGATCACGCCAGTAGCGGCGGTCACCGAACCGGACGTCACGTACTTCGTGGCAGCGAAGGAGCAGACGTTCGGCAGGATGGCGGTGACATCAACACCCGAGGCGGTCTGGATGGCCTCGGTGAGCGAGGTGCGGCAAGACGAAGCGGCCAGGATCACTTCCGAAGCCTTGGCGCGGACGGTGTAGTCCTGGTAGGCCGGCAAAGCAACGGCGGCCAAGATGCCGATGATCGCAACGACGATCATCAGTTCGATGAGGGTGAAACCCTTTTGGATAGCGCGGTTCATGATCAATTCCTTCAGTCAGGTGGATGGGGGATGGGGACGCACATGGAGTTGCAGACGCCGTGCCAACCGTTTCAGCGTGAATCGCGGGCACTTCAGGGGGGTCGAGTGACGCATTGGGTCACACCCGTGGCGCAAAGCGGTCGGCCGGGCGCGCAAGCTGACGCAAATTGTCAGGCGGGGTCAGCCCAGGCGCATGACATCGCCAGCCGCCAGCGCCCGAACCGGGTGAGGCAAATCGAGCCGGGCGATCTCGGCCATCACCGAGGTCATCTCGCCGGGCTTGATGTGGGTGATGCGCACGTCGATCTGGCCCGTGAGCTGCCGCAGTTCATGGCCCAGCGATTCGGGGCACAGGTGGCGGCTGATGCGCGCCAGCTCCGCCTCGACGTCACCGAACGTCGTTTCAATGACCAGCTGCCCCACCTGCATGTGGCGCAGCCGCTGCCACAGCAAGGGGTTGGGACCGGTGTCAGCGGTGTAGACCCACCAACCCGCCGCGCCACCGTCAACCGCAAACCCCACGGCCGCAACCGTGTGGGCTGCGCTCAAGACCTCGATTCGGCGCTGTCTCGATCCGAGCACAAGCACCTCGCCGATCGCAAACGGGACGAACCGCAGCAGCGGCTGCTCGGCGCTGGGCAGGCGAGTGAAATCGGGCCAGATCACGTCATTGAAGATGTGCTCGCGCAAGGCCGTGAGGGTCTCGGGCAAGGCATGCACTTGAATCGGCCCGCGGCGCTGCGCGACGCGACGGCGCAAGACGCTGTCCGCAAGCAGCGGCACCGAAAGCACGTGGTCCAGATGCGAGTGGCTGATGAGCACGTGATCGATGCTCATCAGGGCATCGAGCGACAAATCGTTGACGCCTGTGCCGGCATCGATCAACACGTCGTCATCGAGCAGGAAAGACGACGTCTTGCATCCTTGGGCGATGGAGCCCGAACAGCCGAGTACGCGAACGGTCATGGTGGCGTTGCCCCGGTTCGCTCAGCAGCGGTTGATGAACTGCATTTGCGTGCCGGCCAGCTCGATCACGTCGCCATCCTTGAGCTGCAAGGTCTCGGTGACCAGCGGCTTGCCGTTGACGGTGGGTCGGGCGGCGCCTTCGACATGGGCGAACACATAGCCCGCCGGACGCTTGGTGATGGACGCGACCTGCACGCCGGGCTTGCCGATGGTGGTGACCACCTTCACCAGCGAGACCTCGCGGCCGGACGCTGCGCCATTGAGCACCTTGATGGACGCCACCGTGTGCACCAGAGGATCCAGCGAGGTGGGCCCGCCAAACCCCGACTGTGGATACGCGGATGCGGGTGCGGCAGACCGTGCGGCGGCATCACCCGGCCGGAGGATCTGGGTGGCTTCGTAGTCGGCGCCCGGATCGGCGAGGTACTTGATCTTGTACTTGCCGATCTCGATGGTGTCGTTGTGCGCGAGAAGCTGCTTCTTGACGGCCTTGCCGTTGATGTAGGTGCCGTTGGTGCTGTTGAGGTCTTCAATGAAGACATCGGCACCGGCCATCTGCAGCGCCGCGTGTTCGCCGCTCACCGCCAGGTTGTCGATGACGACGTCGTTGTAGGGCCGCCGGCCGAGCGTGGTCTTGTCCTTGCTGATCTGGACTTCCTTGATCACCACGCCGTCCATCGAAATCACCAGTTTGCCCATGCTTGGCCTCGTCTGTTGTCTTGTCTTGGTGGCGGGATTGCCGGCCGCCGGCCGTGCGGGCGCTTGCTGACCTCAGCGCTTGAAAGGCCACCAGGTGCGCGCCGGAGCCGCACCACCCACAACCCTTGCCAAGATCACCGCAATATTATCTTTGCCCCCAGCCTGATTGGCCGCCTCAATGAGAGCCAGTGCACCGGCTTCAAGGGTGCTGCTGGCCAGCAGCACCTCACGGATCCGCGCGTCGCCGATCATGTCGCAAAGGCCGTCCGAGCACAGCAGCACGACATCGCCACCGAGCAGATCGTGTTGGTGCGATTCGAGCAGCACGGTCTCGTCAACGCCCACAGCGCGGGTGACCAGGTTCTTGTGGGTCGAGAACGCAGCCTCCTCCTGAGAGATGAGCCCGGCATCGATCTGCTCTTGCAACAGCGAATGATCGTGGGTGAGCTGCATGAGCTGGCCATCGCGCAGCCGGTAGCCGCGCGAATCTCCCACGTGACCGAGCAACACGCGCCCCTCCCGAAACACGCCGACCACCAGCGTGGTTCCCATGCCGGCGTACTGCGGGTTGGTGTGCCCGGCGTTGAAGATGGCGCGATTGGCGTTATCGACGCAGATGTCCATGGCGCGCCGCACATCGGCATCACTTGCCTGCACCGCCGCCTCGACCAACCAGCGGCCGAGCTCGGTCCGGATGAAAGACGTGGCGATGTTGCTGGCCACTTCACCCGCGTTGTAGCCGCCCATGCCATCGGCGAGGACCACCAGGGCCGCGTCAAAGTCAACCGCGACCGAGTCCTCGTTGTTGCGTCGCACGCGACCCGGGTCGGTGGCGCTGAAAAACTCAAAGGGCATGGGCTGGGGCCGAGTCGAACGGGGGTGGAGAGGCGCGATGGCGCGCCCCGTCAGGCCGCGGGATTGTGGCCCGGATCGGTGCGCGCGAGGGCGACCGTCGTGGCGAACGGTTGGGCGTCTGCGGCATCTGAAGGCAGGGCATTCGTGACAAGCGGCACGCACGGCGGGCCCTCGTCCGAAGACCACAGCGCAGCCACCTCGCGCAACTCGGTCGCCACTTGCCAGCCGTCGGCGTGTCGTGCTTCGGGGTGCTTGGACAGCAATCGAGCCACCAGCAACGCCAGCGCTTGCGGCAAGTCGGGTCGCACGGATCGGATGTCAGGCGCGGGTTCATTGACGATGGCATGCAGCAGCCTTGCCATCGCCTCGCCCTGATGGGGCAGTTGCCCGGTCAGCAACTGGAACAGCATGACGCCAAGCGAGTACAGATCGCTGCGCCCATCCACCCGTCGGCCTGACAACTGCTCGGGCGACATGAACGAAGGCGTGCCCAGCACGACTCCGGTTCGTGTCTGGCTGGCGTCGGCGAGGCAGGCGATACCGAAGTCGGTGACCTTCACCACGCCCGCCTCGAGATCGACCATCACGTTGGCTGGCTTGACATCGCGGTGGACCACGCCCTGGCTGTGCGCGTAAGCCAGCGCGTCGGCCACCCTGGCACCAATGCGCAGGACCGTCGGCACGCTCAGCAGTTGCGTCGACTGCGTGTGCCTTTGCAGGTCATGCCCTGAGAGGTACTCCATCGCCACGCAGGCGATACCGTCGTCCTCATCCACATCGAGGACCCGCATGATGTCCGGGTGCTGCAAGCGAGCCGCGGTTTCGGCCTCGCGAAAAAAGCGCTGACGGGCCTCTTCGAGTTCGGGGCCGTCAAGTTCGCGGGCCAGTGGCATGGTCTTGAGGGCCACGCGATGGCCGGTCCGCGGGTCCGTGCCCAGATAGACCACGCCCATGGCACCACGCCCGAGCTGACCCTCGATCCGGTAGCGGCCCAGGGTGCTGCGCTCGGCCGGCGACGGCATCGCGCCCCCGCTCATCGCCCGGAGCTTGCGCCTCGCCGTGCCGCAATGGCCTTGCCCAGCAGCAGCACGAGCAGCGCTCCGGCGATGCCGGCGCCGTACTCGAGCGTGTCGGTGACCACCAGCTTGGGCATCTGCGGCACCACATCGGCGCTGATCAGCGCCGGGTCGGTGATCATCATGCTGCCGGCAATCCAGCCCAGCAGCATGGCGCCCGCGGTGACGATTGCTGGATAGCGGTCCATCAACTTGAGGACCAGCTGGCTGCCCCACACGATGATCGGAATGCTCACCAGCAGGCCAAAAATCACCAGCGCCATGGTGTGGTCTCCGCCAGCGTTTTCAGCCGCGCCGGCGATGGCGATCACGTTGTCGACGCTCATCACCAAGTCAGCCACGATCACCGTCTTGACCGCACCCCAGAGACGATCACTGCCTGCGATGTTGCCGTGGCCATCGTCGTGCTCGGGCAACAGCAACTTGACGCCAATCCACACCAGCAAGACGGCACCAGCGAGCTTGAGAAACGGAATGGCCAGCAATTGCAGCGCGAAGAAGATGAGGATCACGCGCAACACGATGGCGCCGGCGGTGCCCCACAAGATGCCCTTGACGCGCTGCGGCGGCGGCAACTTGCGACAAGCCAGCGCAATCACGACCGCGTTGTCACCCCCCAGCACAATGTCGATCATGATGATCTGCCCGACGGCGATCAAGAACTCTGGGGTCAAAAACGCTTCCATGCCGTGGCCTCATTCAACTCGTTTGATACACGTCGCCAGTGTAGAGGCCACCCTCTTTGAGCCCGCCGTCGAGGGCCATTCGCACCGGTAACTTGAGCGGCCCGCGGTACAGCGGACTGCCCATCGGATGGGCGCTCACAGGCCCGGCCAGTTCGAGGCACGGCCAGCGCTCGAGCAGTTGAGAGAAAACCATCTGCGCTTCCATCAGCGTGAGCGATGCGCCCAGACACACGTGCGGGCCCTGCCCGAACGCCAACGAAGGTGCGGGGCGGCGGGTGACGTCAAACTCATCGGGGCGCTCGTACTGGTCGGGATCGCGGTTGGCCGAGCCGATGAGAGCCACCACCAGATCGCCTCGGCGCAGCGTCTGGCCGTGCAACGTGAGCTCGGTGGTCACGCGCCGGCCGGTGTATTGCACGGGGCTGTCAAAGCGCAGCAGTTCGCGCACCGCCGCAGGCAGCAAAGCCTGGTCACGCTGCAGGGCCTGCCAGGCGGTCGGGTGTCTCAGCAGGATCTGCAAGCCGTTGGCGAGCAAGTGCCGCGTGGTTTCGTGGCCGGCAAACAGCAGCATCACGCACTGCGCCAGCAATTCGGCGCTGCCGCGGATCTGCCCGGCACGCTCGGCACGCACCAGCCGATCGAGCACATCGTCGCGGTTCGCACCGTCGCTCGAGTCTCGGCGGCGCTGCAAGGCCGACTCGAACCGCGCGGCCATCGGCAGCAAGGCGCCTTGCGCACGCAGCGCCTGATCGCGTGTCGGATCGACCGCGCCCAGAAAGTTGGCCAACTCGTCCGAGCCCTCGAGGAAGCCACTGGAGGCTGCCTCTTCGTCGAGACCCATCAGCATGGAGATCGCCTGCGCTGGCAATGGACGCGCCAACGCGCTCACGAAGTCGAAGCCGGCCACGGCGTCGACCGCTTCGAGCCGTTCGTCGATCGCCTGCGACAGGCGCGGCGCGAGGCGCTGCAGATCGGCCGGCCGGAACGCGCGGGTCAGCACCTGACGCACGCGGGCGTGGTCGGGCGCGTCGAGAAAGATCAGAGCTCGGGCAAAGAGGCGCTGGAAGCCGCGAAGTTCGGTGCGCGGTTCGCTGCCGCGCATGACCCAGCGGCCGGTGCGCTGCGCCGAGAAGCGCCCATCGCGCAGGAGCAGGTCGACATCGGCGTGTCGCGAGACGAGCCAGGCACCGCCGAAAAACTCGTCGCTCCACGCGACGGGTGCTTGCTCACGCAGGCGGCGGTAGGCAGGGTAGGGGTCGCGCAGGAAATCGTCGTCGATCAGTGCCCGGCCGAAGCAGCCGAGCACTGTTTGGGCGCCGGGCGGCGGCGCGAGATTCGCCGGCGCCCGGCCCCTGACTGGCATCAAAGCAGTTTCTTGAGCAGCTTGGCCATTTCAGACGGGTTGCGCGTGACGACGAAGCCACACTCTTCCATCACGGCGAGTTTGGCGTCAGCGGTATCGGCACCGCCCGAGATCAGCGCGCCGGCGTGACCCATGCGCTTGCCAGCCGGAGCGGTGACGCCGGCAATGAAGCCGACGATGGGCTTTTTCATGTTCTTCTGGCACCAGCGCGCAGCTTCAGCTTCGTCGGGGCCGCCGATTTCGCCAATCATGATCACGGCATCGGTGTCGGGGTCGTCGTTGAACAACCGCATGATGTCGATGTGCTTGAGTCCGTTGATCGGGTCGCCGCCAATGCCCACCGCGCTCGACTGGCCAAGGCCGATTTCGGTGAGTTGCGCCACCGCTTCATAGGTGAGCGTGCCCGAACGGCTGACCACGCCGATGCGGCCCTTGCGGTGAATGTGCCCCGGCATGATGCCGATCTTGATTTCCTCGGGCGTGATCAATCCCGGGCAGTTGGGGCCAAGCAGCAGCGTCTTCTTGCCGCCGGCGGCTTCCTTCTTGATCATCTTGTTGCGCACTTCCAGCATGTCGCGCACAGGAATGCCTTCGGTGATGCAGATGGCCAGGTCGAGATCGGCCTCGACGGCCTCCCAGATGGCCGCGGCCGCGCCTGCTGGCGGCACGTAGATGACGCTGACCGTGGCGCCCGTGGCACCGGCGGCTTCGCGCACGTTGGCGTAGATCGGGATGCCTTCGAAGTCTTCGCCAGCCTTCTTCGGATTGACGCCGGCAACGAAGCAGTTTTTGCCGTTGGCATAGTCGCGGCACATGCGGGTGTGGAACTGGCCCGTCTTGCCGGTGATGCCTTGCGTGATGACCTTGGTGTTTTTGTTGATCAGGATGCTCATGGTGTGTGTCCTTAGTCGGAAGGCGCTTACTTCAGCGCGGCCATCACGGCCTGGGCGGCGTCAGCCATCGAGTCGGCACTGATGATGGGCAGGCCGCTGTCGGCGAGCATCTTCTTGCCGATGTCTTCGTTGGTGCCCTTCATGCGCACGACCAGCGGCACATTGAGGTTCACCGCCTTGCATGCAGCGATCACGCCTTCGGCGATGGTGTCGCAGCGCATGATGCCGCCGAAGATGTTGACCAGGATCGCCTTGACCTTGGGGTTGCCCAGCATGATCTTGAATGCTTCGGTCACCTTCTCGGCGGTGGCGCCACCGCCGACGTCGAGGAAGTTGGCTGGCTCTGCGCCGAACAGCTTGATGGTGTCCATGGTGGCCATTGCCAAGCCGGCGCCGTTGACCAAGCAGCCGATGTTGCCGTCCAACTGGATATAGGCCAGGTCGTACTTGCTGGCTTCGATCTCGGCCGGATCCTCCTCGTCAAGGTCGCGATAGGCGACGATTTCCGGGTGGCGATACAACGCGTTGCTGTCGAAGTTGAACTTCGCGTCAAGCGCCTTGATGTTGCCCGAGCCCTCGAGAATCAGCGGGTTGATCTCGGCCAGGCTGGAGTCGGTCTCCATGTAGCAGGTGTAGAGCTTCTTGAAGATGTCGATCGCCTGCGGGTGGCTGGCGGCCGGAATGCCGATGCCGCTGGCCAGTTCGGTGCCCTGCGCATCGGTGAGGCCGATGAGCGGATCGACAAACACCTTGATGATCTTCTCAGGCGTGTCGTGGGCCACCTGTTCGATGTCCATGCCGCCTTCGCTCGAAGCCATCAGCACGACCTTTTGCGTGCCACGGTCGGTGACGGCAGCGACGTAGTACTCGTGCTTGATGTCGGCGCCTTCTTCGACCAGCAAGCGGCGCACCTTTTGGCCTTCGGGGCCGGTCTGGTGAGTCTTCAACTGCATGCCGAGGATTTCACCGGCGAGCTTTTTCACTTCATCGAGCGAGCGGGCGAGCTTGACGCCGCCGCCCTTGCCTCGTCCACCAGCGTGGATCTGCGCCTTCACCACCCACACCGGGCCGCCCAGCTTTTCAGCAGCTTCCGATGCCTCATGGACGCTGAACGCCGCATAGCCCCGGGGAACGGGTATGCCGTAACGGCTGAGCAATTCTTTGCCTTGATATTCGTGAATCTTCATGCGGGGCTTTCTGGCTGGAGAAGGTTTCGAAGGGGTCGGGAGGTCGGACTGGCGCGCGGACAGCGGAGGGATATGAACGATCCGTGCATCCGCAGCAGCGAATTCTCAGGCGCACCGGATCGGCACGCCCGAAGATGTGAAAATTCAGAATTCAAAATGCAAACGCACTGTAGCACTCTACCCTGCCGCGAAGCTTACGCGATCCAGGTGAGGGCCAAGCTCGGCGTGCCAGCCAGGCGCAGCGTCTCAGTCCTCGTCGTGCGAGCCGACGGTGCCGAGTTCGCGCATCACTTTCCAGATGACGTCGGGCGAGAACCCGCGGCCCGCAAGAAAGCGCGCCTGCCGCGCTCGCTCGGTTGGTGCCGTTGCAGGGGAGTCACCGAATTTGCGCTGCCGAACCTCGGTGGCACGTTCGCATTCGCTGCGCAGCAAGTCGGCGGACAACTCGGGGGTGATGGCAAGGCCGTGCTGCGACAGCTCTTGTCGAATGCGCAAATTGCCGAAGCGCGATGAGCGCGCATGGACTCGGCTTTCAACAAAGCGCTCTTCGCTCAGGTAGCGCTGCGCCTGCAACCAGTCGAGCAGGGCCTCGACCTGGGCAGCCATCGATTCCCGGGTCGGCAGGGTGGACGCGCCTTCGGGGTCGGCATCGCAGCGAGGATCGCTTGAGGCCGAGGTGATGGCTGCGGCTTGGAGGGCGGTCGCCAGCGCTTCGGCGCGGGCTTGACGCAGCAACTTGCGACGCAGTTCGAGTCGGCTGTGCTCGCGCTGGGCCAGCCACTGCAGCGCCCGGCCCTTCAGCGAGAGGCGCGGGCGCATGTGGACCGGGGTCGTGCAGGCGACCGAATCAGGCGATCACTCGGCGGCGGCGGCACGAGCCTTGGCCGGTGCCTTGGCAGGCTCACCCTCGGGCGAAGGCAAGACGCGAATGCCCACGGCCTCGCGGACCAGGTTTTCGATCTCGAACGACAGGGCCGGGTTCTCGCGCAGGAACTCGCGCGCGTTGTCCTTGCCTTGTCCGATCTTTTCGCCCTTGTAGGCGTACCAGGAGCCGCTCTTTTCGAGCACCTTGGCTTCGACGCCCATGTCGATGATTTCGCCTTCGCGGCTGATGCCTTCGCCGTAGAGGATGTCGAACTCGGCGGTCTTGAAGGGTGGCGAGACCTTGTTCTTGACGACCTTGACCTTGGTCTCGTTGCCGATGACCTCGTCGCCCTTCTTGATGCTGCCCACGCGACGGATGTCGAGGCGCACCGAGGCGTAAAACTTGAGCGCATTGCCGCCGGTGGTGGTTTCGGGGCTGCCGAACATGACGCCGATCTTCATGCGGATCTGGTTGATGAAGATGACCATGGTGTTGGTCTTCTTGATCGTGCCGGTGAGCTTGCGCAGCGCCTGGCTCATCAGCCGCGCCTGCAGACCGGGCAGCGAATCGCCCATTTCACCCTCGATTTCGGCCTTCGGCGTGAGCGCGGCAACCGAGTCGATGACCACCAGATCAACCGAGGCCGAACGCACCAGCGCGTCGACGATCTCGAGCGCCTGCTCGCCGGTGTCAGGCTGGCTGATCAGCAACTCTTGCAGGTTGACGCCGAGCTTTTGGGCGTAGGCGGTGTCGAGCGCGTGTTCGGCGTCGATGAAGGCGCAGGTGCCGCCGAGCTTTTGCATTTCGGCAATGACCTGCAGCGTGAGCGTGGTCTTGCCGCTGGATTCAGGGCCGTAGATTTCAACCACGCGGCCGCGCGGCAACCCGCCCACGCCCAACGCAATGTCGAGGCCCAGCGAACCGGTGGACACCACCTCGATGTCGTCGATCACCTCGCCTTCGCCGAGCCGCATGATCGTGCCCTTGCCGAACTGCTTCTCGATCTGCGCGAGCGCGGCCTGCAAGGCTTTGGCTTTTTCGGTGTTCAGGGCTTTGACGGGTGCGTCCATGGTGTTCTCCAGAATTTGAGAGTCATTATTGCAAATGCTGGATGTTTGTACAGTGGTTTTTGCGGGTATTTCGCGATGATTTGCGACAACCACCCGGTCGCCCTGAACCCTAAACTTTGCACGGGCGCCACGGGGCGCTTGGCAGGTTTCCCCGGAGACGCCCACATGCGCGTTCTGATCGCTGAAGACGACCAGGTGCTGGCCGATGGGCTGATGCGCTCGCTGCGCAACGCCGGCTGCACCGTCGACCAAGTGGGCACCGGCAGCGAGGCCGACGCGGCGCTGGCGCTGCACGAGTTCGACGTGGTCATCCTGGACCTCGGTCTGCCCAAGATGCACGGGCTGGAGGTGCTTCGCAAGCTGCGCGCTCGCGGCTCGAGCGTGCCAGTGCTGATCCTGACGGCGGCCGACAGCATCGAGCAACGCGTCAAGGGGCTCGACCTTGGTGCCGACGACTACATGGCCAAGCCGTTTTCGCTGCAAGAGCTTGAGGCGCGGGTGCGCGCGCTGACGCGGCGCGGATTGGGCACGGCGTCCACCGTCATCAAGCACGGGCCGCTCACGTTCGATGTCAGCGGCCGCGTGGCCAGCATCGACAACCAGATGGTCGACCTGTCGGCGCGCGAAATCCGTCTGCTCGAGGTGCTGCTGCAGCGCGCCGGGCGCCTGGTCAGCAAGGACCAGCTGGTCGAGCACATGTGCAGCTGGGGCGAAGAGGTCAGCCACAACGCGATCGAGGTCTACATCCACCGGCTGCGCAAGAAGATCGAGCTGGGCCCGATCCGCATCGCGACCGTGCGCGGGCTGGGTTATTGCCTCGAGAAAATTGCCGCCTGAGGTGCCGGTCAGGACATTGCCCGGCGCGCTCGGGTGGGCGGCATCGGCCCCAAATTGAAGCCCCATGACCAAGCAAAAACCGCAGCGCTCGCTCCTGGCCACCATCCTTGAATGGATCGTCGGGCCGCTGCTGCTGCTGTGGTTGATGAACGTCGGAGTGACCTGGCTGGCAGCGCAAGGCATCGCCAACGCGCCTCACGACCGCTCCCTGGCAGACATGGCGCGAGCACTGGCGAGGCAGGTGGTCGTCCAAAACCCGCAAGGCCTGGCAACGGCGCGGTTCGAACTGCAAACACGCTCGCTCGAGGAGCTGCGCGCCACGGACACCGCCGACCTGTCGTACCGAATCGTGGGGCCGCAAGGCGAGCACCTGAGTGGCGAACGGGCGCTGCATGCGCCGCTCGATGCGGAGCGCGCCCCCGCTGGCGAGGTGCGCTTTCGCGACGACGTGATGCGCGGTGTCAGCGTGCGCGTGGCGTACCTGTGGGTCGACGTGCCAGGACTGCCGAAGGAAGCTTCGCCGCTGATCGAGGTGGCCGAGCCGCTGGACAAGCGATCGGTGCTGGCCACCGAGATCCTGCGAGGGGTGGTGCTGCCGCAGCTGGTCTTCCTGCCGCTCGGGGTGCTGCTGCTGTGGCTGGCCCTGGCGCGCAGCATCGGCCCGCTCACTGAACTGCAACAGCGCATCCGCCGGCGCGACAGCACCGACCTGAGCCCGATCGATGAACACGACGTGCCCGAGGAGGTCTCGTCTCTGGTGCGCGCGATCAACGACCTGCTGACGCGGCTGGATCAATCGGTCGCCACGCAAAAACACTTCCTGGCCGACGCTGCGCATCAGCTGAAGACGCCGCTGGCGGGCTTGCGCATGCAAGCCGAACTGGCGCAGCGCGAGATGGCCGGCGACCATGGCGACCCGCAAGCCGTCACCCGCTCGCTGCGCCACATCGTGCTGTCGAGCCAGCGTGCCGCACACATGGTCAACCAGCTGCTGGCCATGGCACGCGCCGATCAGAAGGACAACACGCTGGCGCTGGTGCCGCTCGACGTGGCGGAGCTGGCCGTGGAGGTCATGCAGGACTTCGTGCCCCGGGCGCTCGAAAAGCACATCGACTTCGGTTACGAGGGCGCCTCGCCGGGCGGACTGACGCCGCGAATCAAGGGCCACCGGTTGCTGCTGGGCGAGATGCTGCGCAACCTGATCGACAACGCGCTGTCGTGCACGCCGTCGGGCGGCACGGTGACGGTGCGAGTGAGCGATGAGTCCGCTCGGCATGTGCTGCTGCAAGTCGAAGACTCGGGGCCCGGCATTCCGCTGGCCGAGCGTGAAAAGGTGTTTCGCCCGTTCTACCGCGTGCTCGGCACGCCGGTCGACGGCTCGGGCCTGGGCCTGGCCATCGTGCGCGAGATCGCCACCCAGCACCACGCCGAGCTGCTGCTCGAAGACGCCAATCTGCGCCATCGCGACGGCTTGAGCGATCAGGGCGGCGCACCGTTCGGCCCCGGTGTGCGCTTCACGCTGCGCTTTGCCGCGCTGCCACCGACCGGCGCCTGAGCGCTCAGCTCTGGACCAGCCGGCGGCTCTTGGAAATCGACATCAGCATGCCCAGGCCCAGCCCGAGCGTGACCATCGCCGTGCCGCCGTAACTGACGAACGGCAGCGGCACCCCCACCACCGGCAAGATGCCGCTGACCATGCCCATGTTGACGAAGGCATAGGTGAAAAAACTCATCGTGATCGCGCCCGCCAGCAGTCGGGTGAACACGTTGGGCGCCTCCGCGGCGATCAGCAGCCCGCGCACGATCAGGAAGGTGAAGCCCAGCAGCAGGCCCACGCAGCCGATCAGGCCGAACTCCTCGGAAAACGCCGCGAAGATGAAGTCGGTGGTGCGCTCGGGAATGAACTCGAGGTGGGTTTGCGTCCCCTTCATGAAGCCCTTGCCGAACAGGCCGCCCGAACCGATGGCGATCATTCCCTGGATGATGTGAAAGCCCTTGCCCAGCGGATCGGTGGTGGGATCGAGCAGCGTGCATACGCGGTTCTTCTGGTAGCCGTGCAGCAGCGGCCACGCCACGTCAGGCTGGCAGATCGCATCGCCCGACAGCACCAGCGCGGTGATCGCCGCACCGGCCAGCACCACCACCGGGATGATCAGCTTCCACGACAGGCCGGCAAAGAAAATCACGAACAGCCCCGAGGCCATCACCAAGATGGCCGTGCCCAGATCGGGCTGCTTGACGATCAGCCCCACCGGCACGGCGAGCAGCATGAGCGCGACGATGAAATCGAGCACGCGCAAGTGGCCCTCGCGGCGCTGGAACCACCACGCCAGCATCAGCGGCGTGGCGATCTTGAGCACCTCGCTGGGCTGGATCACGACGCCCACATCAAGCCAGCGGGTGGCGCCCTTCTTGGTCACGCCGAACAACGCGGTGGCCACCAGCAGCACCACGCCCAGGCTGTACAGCGGCACGGCCAACGCCATCAGCCGCTGCGGCGGCACCTGTGCCATCACGAACAGGATGGACACCGCCAGCACCATGTTGCGCCCGTGGTCGACGAACCGGGTGCCGTGATCGAAGCCAGCCGAGTACATGGTGATCAGCCCGAACGCCGCCAGGATCAACGTGGCCAGCAACAGCCCATCGTCGAACCCGCGAAACATCGGCAGCACGCGCTGCAGCAGCGAGGTTTTCTCGAACGCGGGTCTCATGGTGGGGGCGCCTGCGGGTCTGTTACCGCTGCCGCTGCGGAGGCTGCGGCCGACACAGCGGCAGCCTCCGCAATGGCGGCTGCCGCGCTGCCGGGCACCGGCACCCCGGCGGCCTGGCGCGGCACGCCCACTGGCGCGCTGGACAGACCCTGCCGGGTGAGCTCGACATCCTCGACGCTCGGGTACTGGTGGAGCAGCCAGTAATCGAACACCCGACGGGCGATCGGTGCGGCGGCCGCCGCACCGAAACCGGAGTTCTCGACCACCACGGCCAGGGCGATCGTTGGCGCGTCGACCGGCGCGAACGCGATGTACAGCGAGTGGTCACGCCGGTGCTCATCGATCTTGGCCGCGTTGTATTTCTCGTTCTGGCGGATGCCCACCGCCTGCGCGGTACCGGTCTTGCCGCCCGTGGCGTAGGGCGCACCGACGAACACCCGCGTCGAGGTGCCCTCCTGTGTGACGCCGTACATCGCGCCGCGGATCAGCGCCACGTGCTCGGGCTGCAGCGGCAGGCTGGGCAGCGCCTCGCTGGCCACCAGCCGGCGTTCGTGCGTGACCACGTCTTCGATTTCGCGCACCAGCCGCGGCGCAAAGCGCAGCCCGCCCGATGACAGCGTGGCGGTGGCGCTGGCCAGCTGCAGCATGGTGAAGTTGTTGTAGCCCTGCCCAATGCCCAGCGAGATGGTTTCACCGGCGTACCAGCGCTTTTGTTCGGGCAGCTTGTAGGCGCGGCGCTTCCAGTCGGTCGACGGCAGCAAGCCGGTCACCTCGCCCTGGATGTCGATGCCCGTCTTGCGCCCGAACGCAAACGGCTCGAGCTGATCGTGGATGGTGTCGACGCCCAGTTCGTTGGCCAGCGAGTAGTAGTAGACGTTGCTCGACTTGACGATGCTGCGCACCATGTCGACCGGGCCGAGCCCGCCGTCGCCGTGGCTGCGGAAGGTGTGGTTGCCGAACTGGAACGTGCCGCCGTCGTGGATGATGGTCGTGGGGCTGCGCTTGCCGGTGTTGAGTGCAGCCATCGCCATGAAGGGCTTGTACGTCGAGCCCGGCGGGTAGGTGCCGCGCAGCGCGCGATTGAGCAGCGGCTTGTCGATCGACTCATTGAGCTCGCGCCACGAATCGGCATCGATGCCGTCGACGAACAAGTTGGGGTCGAAGGTCGGCTTGCTGACGAACGCCAGCACCTCGCCATTGCGCGGATCGATCGCCACCAGCGCACCGCGGCGATCGCCAAACAACGTCTCGACCATCGCCTGCAGGCCGATGTCGATGCTCATCACCAGCTTGTTGCCGGGCGTGGCGTCGCTGCTGTTGAGACGCCGCACGGCACGCCCGCTGGCGCTGATCTCGACCTCCTCGAAGCCGGTGGTGCCGTGCAGGTCGGCCTCGTAGCTCTGCTCGACGCCGAGCTTGCCGATGTACTCGGTGCCGCGGTAGTTGGCCGCATCCTCGGAATCGTCGATGTCTTCCTTTTCGGCCCGGTTGATGCGCCCGAGGTAGCCAATCAGGTGGCTGCCGACCTCGCCGAGCGGGTAGTTGCGAAACAGTCGCGCCTTCACTTCGACGCCGGGAAACCGGTAGCGCTGCGCGATGAAGCGCGCCACCTCCTCGTGGGTGAGCTTGGTGCGGATCGGCAGCGATTCGAGGTTTCGGCTCTCGTCGAGCAGCCGCCGAAAGCGCTTGCGGTCGCGCGGCTGGATGTCGATCACGTCGGACAGCGCATCGATCGTGGCGTCGATGTTGGCGGTACGCGCCGGCATGATCTCCAGCGTGTAGGCCGAGTAGTTGTCGGCCAGCACGACGCCGTTGCGGTCGACGATGAGCCCGCGGTTGGGCGTGATCGGCACCACCGAGATGCGGTTGTTCTCGGCTTGCACGCTGAGCTCGTCGTGCTTGTAGATCTGCAGGTGAACCAGCCTCGAAGCCAGCAGACCGAAGCACAGCAGCACAAAGAAGCCGGCCGCCAGCAAGCGCACGCGAAAGCGCGCCAGCTCCTGCTCGACGTTTCGGATCTCAGTGTTCACGGCCACTCGAGCACGCCATCACAGCGGACGGTTCTGGTCACGGTCCGGGGCTCGACGCTGCGGTGCGAGGAGCAGCCAGGCGATCAGCGGCCACAGCAGCGCCTCGAAGACCGGTGCCAGCAGCGCGGGCCAGCCCGGCAGCATGCCGCCGACGATCATGCGCACGGCGAACGACACGAAATGCGCCGCGATGAACAGCGGCAAGATCTGCAGCGCCTGCAGGGGCAGGCCGAACCACAGAAGCCGACGGTGGATGGCGGTCGCGAAGTAGGCCAGCAGCGTGTAGGCTAACGCGTGCTGGCCCAGGATCGCGCCGTTGTGCACGTCCATCAGCAGCCCGCACGCGAACGCCACGCCCACACCCACCCGACGCGCCTGATGCACGTTCCAGAACACCAGCACCAGCGCCAGCGCATCGGGCGCCGCAGGATGGCGCCCCACGGGCAGCAGGTTCACCGCAAACGCCGCCA